>CBFCYQ010000050.1:0-14783 GCA_965602205.1 uncultured bacterium
GCGTTTAACTCGGAGCAGTTCAAAGGCCTGCCGTCATCGGTGCCTGAAATCACGCTGGTTGATGCGATGAAGAAGGTGAAGGGGGGGTTACCATCCGTCGCTTACAGCATTTCTGCGGTATATGTAATCTACTCTCGGCGGGATTAAGAGCCTCGGCCGGCTTGGGTTATCTACATTGATGGCCTGCCCAATTTCAAGGCGGATCCGTGGGGCAATACTGGTAGATTCCCACTGACAAATTGGAGATCGGTAATAGATGCACAGACCGGCGAGATTCTCTCATCCTGTTCCTACGCTCTGGACCCAGAATTGTTGGAGTAGAGGCCCCTTACTCCACCTCTTCAGGCAAAGCGACCATGCGGTCCAGTTCGGCAGTGATTTCGGAGTCGGTCAGCTTGCGCACTTCAATCGTGGCGCGTTTGGCCGAGGATGTCTTGACGGCGACATAATGATGGTCGGCCGCGCGGCCTATCTGGTGCAGGTGCGTGATAACCAGCACCTGGCAATCGGCTGACAGCTTCTTGAGTTTTTTGGCGACGGCGTTGGCCGTGGCTCCGCCGATGCCGACGTCTACTTCATCGAACACCAGCAGCGATGGCCGCAGGCGGTGGTTTTTTCTCTCGGCTGACTTGAGAGCCAGAAAGACGCGTGACATCTCGCCGCCGGAAGCCGTCTTCACCAGCGACTTCAGCGGCTCACCGGGGTTGGCCGAGAAAAGGATGCGGCCGTTCTCAAGCCCGAACTCGAACGGGCGCACGGCCCGGCCGTTGATGATGACGCCCTCGGGGTCATCCTCGTAGATAAACTCAAACTCGAACCCGCCGTTCTCGATAGCCAGTTCAGCCAGTTCCGAGAGTATCGATTTCTGCAGACGGGCGGCGGCCCTGTGACGGCCGTCGGTCAGTTTGAGAGCTTTGTCCGAATACTTGCGGAAAAGAGCCAGCGTCTCGGTTTCCAGTTTGTCAATCAGACCGTCGATATCCGGCCGGTCTTTGAGCTTTTCGTCTATCAACGAGAGGGTGTGCAGGATACTTTCCTCGGAACCGCCGTATTTTTTCTTGAGGTTATAGATTTCGTCGAGGCGAAGGTTTATCTGTTCGAGCCGCGCGGGGTCGTCGTTGATGGCCGAGCCGTATTGCTCGACAAACCGGCGCAGGTCCTCGATCTGGTACTCGAGATTGACGACCTCCTGCAGTTTTTTGGCGAGGGTGTCATCGACGGCGGCCATCTTTTCGATTTCCTTGCGGGCCAGGCCCAGAAGGGAAGTAACCGACTGCTCTTCGTTATCGAGAAGTTCCTGCACCATCGACGCCGATGTCATCAAGAGGCGGGCGGAGTCGAGGATTCTGCGCTCGCGGCAAAGTTCTTCTTCTTCGCCGGGACGGATGCTGGCTTTTTCGATTTCGTTTTTCTGAAAAAGCAGCAGCTCGCGCTCGTTTATTAGCTGCTCCCGTCGGGCACGGATACGCCGCAACTCATCGGCGGCGCGTCGCCATTCGCGAAAAATCTCCGCTACGCTCTCACGGTCGCGTTCGAGTCCGCCGAAATGATCGAGGAAGTACAGGTGGTTGTCCTCGCTGGTGAGCATCTGCCCGGCATGCTGCCCGAGTATTTCCGCCAGCGGCGCGGTCACGGCTTTAAGTGAGGTCAGTGAAGCCGCCCGGCCGTTGATTTTGACTTTGGACGCGCCCTCGCGCGAGATTTCCCGTTCGACAATAATGCTGCTTTCATTGATGTATTCGGCTAACTCGGCTTTCATGCGGGCCGGAAGCGAAGCAGCATCGAAGATTGCTTCCACGCGGCAACTCTCGGCGCTATGGCGAATGAACTCCTTGTCGGCCCGTTCACCGAGAGCGAGGGAGAGGGCGGCCACGACCACCGACTTGCCTGCGCCGGTTTCGCCGGTGAGCACCGAAAGACCGGGCTTGAAAACCAGTTCGGTTTTATCCAGCAGGGCGACGTTTTCTATGGCGAGCCGTCTAAGCATTACAGTCCGTAGCTTTTCAATTCTTCGAGGATGCGCCCGGCTTTATCGTTGTCGCCGTCGGCCTCGGCCTGAGCCAGATCTTTTTGAAGGCGCTGGCGGATGCGTTTGCGTTTGGCTTCCAGCATCAGCTTGACGAGGCGGCGGGCCTCGCTTTCGATTTTGTCACGCTCCCACTCGGTCAGGGCGACCTCGGCCACCAGCGAAGCAAAATTCTCGTCATGGATGTTGTCGATCAGCTTCTTGGCGTCGACAAGCCCGTGGGCTTTGTACTGGTCGATCATGGCCGCATAAAGACGCGAGAGTTCCTTAGAGTCGAAATCGTCCGCCGAGATTTGCTCGAAGATATCGTCGATAGAGCCGGGGTTGTTGAACAACAGCGATATGAAGTCGACTTCGGCGGGGCTGTATTTTCGTTTGCGTCCGGCCGTCGGAGCCGGGCCGCCGGTTGCGCGACCGGGGCCGGCCTGGAGAAGCTGGACGTCGACCCCGAGGATGTTGGCGGCCTCGGTGTAAAAGAGGGTGCGCCGGGTGGGGTCCTGGATTTTCGCGCCGAGAGAAGCAAACTCCTTGACCAGTTTTTCCTTGCCGATGATGCCGGTGGTGCGGATGTCGACATCGCGCACCCGGAACGGGATGAAGCCCACGGCCTCGGAGCGCAACTCGTCGATTTTGTCAAAGCCGAACTGCTTGGCGATGGAGTCAGGGTCTTCACCCTGCGGCGGCGTGATGACTTTCACTTCAAGACCGGCGTCGTAGAGAGCGTCGACCGAGCGGAGGGCGGCGTTGCGGCCGGCCGAGTCGGCGTCGAAAAAGAGATAGACCTCCTGGGCGAAGCGCGCCAAGAGGCGGGCCTGCTGGATGGTGAAAGCGGTGCCGGACGAGGCCACGACGTTTTTGATGCCCACCTGCCAGAGCGAGATGACGTCGAAATAGCCCTCAACGATATAGACCTAGCCAACGTTGCGGATGTGGTCCTTGGCGAAATTCAGCCCGTAGAGGACGTTGCCCTTGATATACAACTCGGTTTCCGGCGAATTGACGTACTTGGCGTGCTCGCCCTTCCTGAGCGTACGGCCGCCGAAAGCGATTGGTTTCTGACTGAGGTTGAAAATGGGGATCATCAGGCGTTGGCGGAAGCGATCGAAGTAGTTGCCCTTCTTTTCCGACAAAGCCGCCAGCCCGGCTTTTTCGAGGTCTTCGCCGGTCAGGTCTTTTTTGGCGGCGTAGCGCATCAGGCCGTCCCACTCCTGCCCGGCCAGGCCCATCTGGAATTGTTGAATTGTCTCGTCGTCGATGCGCCGTCGCTGGCGGAGGTACTTGTCGAGAACTTCCCAATACTTGGTTTCGAAGAGTGTTTTGCGGAAATATTCCAGGGCGACCCCGTTGGCGTAATGGATGCGGTCGAGGACTTCCCGTTTGAAATCATCGCGCCGGTCCTCGCGGATGGTGATGTTTGCTTTCTGGGCCAGGTGGCGAACGGCCTCGATGAACGACATCTTTTCATGTTCCATCAGGAAACTGAACACATTGCCGCCTTTGCCGCAGCCGAAGCAGTGGAAGATTTGCTTATCGGAGGAAACCGAGAACGAAGGTGTCTTTTCCGTATGGAAAGGGCAGAGGGCGGTGTAGTTTTTGCCGCGCTTTTTCAGCCGCAGGAATTCACCGATAAGCTGGACAATGTCCGTCGCCAGCCGGATTTGCTCTATGGTTTCTTCGGGTATCATGTCAGTTTTTCAGTTTCACAATCGTAACACCCGCGCCGCCCTCATTCCAGTTGCCCAGCCGGAGCGAGTCAACGTCGGGGTGGTTTCTAAGATACTGAGTCAGGGTTTTGCGCAGAATCCCCGAACCCTTGCCATGAATTACGTACACCTGGCTCAACCCGGATATGACCGCCCGGTCGAGGAATTTCTCCAGCGTTTCGGTGGCCTCTTCGACCGTCATACCGCGCAGGTGTATCTCCGGCGACTCGACCTGGTCGACCTTGACGTTTTTGATAGCGGTTGTTTTTGGGGTCGTTTTCTCCTTGTGGATTTTCTCCAGACTGCGCAGCTCGACCGTGGTGGTGACATTGCCGATTTTGATCTTCGCCTTTTCCTCCCCGATCAGGCTTTCGATCTCGCCCTCCTGGTTCAGGGTGAGGATTCTCACGGCGTCGCCGACGGCAAACTGCGAGTGGTCCAGACGCTTCGGCTTGCGCGCCTTCATGCCCTTGATCTTTTTCTGCCGTTCCTGAAGGGTGTGGTGGAATTCCTTTACGGCTTTTTCGGAAGCCTGGCTCTGGCGTATGTCGGCCACCAGGCGTTCGATATCCCGGCGGGTGTCGTCGAGGAATTTTTCGGTCTCGGCGAGTCTTTCTTTTTTCTGCTGGTCGACTTCTTTTTTTAGCTGCTCGGACTTGGCGCGGTAGAAATTCTCCAGTTCTTCAGCCTTGGTCAGGCGCTCGCTGAGACGGGTGCGGTCTTCCTTGACCTTGGCCAGTTCCGTCTCCAGTGATGATATCAGCTCGGTAAGAGATTTCTCGGTTGCGCCGACGAGCTTTGAGGCCCTCCTGCAAATCTCTTGCGGCAGGCCCAGGCGGCCGGCGATTTCCACCGCGTACGATGAGCCGGGTATACCGAGGTTAAGCCGATAGGTGGGAGCGAGAGTCTCGCGGTTGAACTCCAGTGAGGCATTCTCGATCTCCGGGTGCTCCATAGCCAGCGTTTTCAGTTGCGAATAGTGAGTGGAGGCGACCAGCCGCGCTTTTCTCTGTATAGTGTGGAGGATGATCGACTCGGCCAGGGCCGAGCCTTCCTTGGGGTCCGTCCCCGCGCCAATCTCGTCAAAGAGAAGCAGGATGTCCTCGTCGGCCTTCTCCAGACCGTGGATGATGTTCTTGATGTGCGAAGAAAAGGTGGAAAGAGACAACTCGATCGACTGCTCATCACCGATATCGGCAAAGACGTTGGCGAAGATGCCCGTGGTCGATTTCTCCCCGGCCGAAATGTGCAGGCCGGACTGGGCCATCACAACCGACAGGCCGATGGCTTTAAGCAGGATGGTCTTGCCGCCGGTGTTGGGGCCGGTCACCAGCACGGCGTGGCGCGCCTGGTCCAGACCGAGGCTGTTAGGGACTACATCCTTTATGCCGCCGAACTGGACAATCAACAGCGGGTGACGGGCATCGAGCAGGTTAAACGACGGCTCTTCGACTACCACCGGGCGGTTGCCGTGAATGGTTTTCGAGAAATAGGCGCAGGCGTGGATGGCGTCGAGCTTGCCGATCAGCCTGACATTTTCCAGCAACGGCTCGGCCCGCAGGGCGATCTCCCGGGTCAGGGCGCGCAGGATACGGTCCATTTCCCGCCGCTCCTCCTGCAACAAAAGGTTGATGCGGTTGTTCAGTTCCACCGATTCCGCCGGCTCGACATACAACGTTGCGCCGGTCTGGCTGCGGTCGTGGAGAATACCGGCGTCGCTACGGTACTGACTGGAGGGGACAGGGATGACATAGCGTCCGCTGCGCATGGTCACCAGATCATCCTGCCAGCCGGCCTGTTTGTGCCGCCCGGCCAGTATCCGCTCGAGCATCGAGGTGATGCGCCGCCGGGCGTCGGCCAACTCCAGCCGGGTCTGCTTTAACTTGGGAGAAGCGTTGTCTTTTATCTCACCGCGCTCATCGAATGTGGAGATTATCTCCTTTTTCAACTCCGGAAAAGAGCGCACTTTGGTAATGTATTCGGTGATGGTGGGAAACTTGTCGCGGCCTTCCTTGTCGTAAGTGCCGATGTCCATCGACACCGAAACCAACTCCAGGATTTTCAGCATTTCCTCGGGTTCCAGGAAGATCCCCTCCACAGTGGATTTATTCAGAAGCTCGCGGGTGTCTTCCAGATGGTACAGGGGGAACGCCTGGCCGAAGCTGATGATGTCTTTCATCTGGGAGATTTCGAGTTGACTGCGATCGATCTCGGCTTTATCGAACAGCGGCGTGAGTCTGCGGACTTCTTCTTTGCCGAATGGGGTCAGGCAGCGGCCCTCGATAAGGGAGAGGACCTTGGGGAACTCCAGCGTCTCTAACGTATGCTCATCAATCATCTCAGTTACATTAGGCAAATAAAAAAACCGACCTAAGGCCGGTTTAAATATATCAATATCACCGTGAAATCAAAGTCAATTTAGAGCGTGCTCATATCGGTCGCGAAGAACCGCTCGATCTGGTACAGCGCCCGGTATACATCCACCTTGTCGTCCTTCATAATGGAACTGCCGGAACTGCCGTCATACGGTTCGAGCAGGAGCGTTCTCTCTATTTTCTGCATGAAGTCGGGGTTATTGGGATGGACACGGGCGGTGCCTTCATACATCAATGGCACCGTTTTGGCCACCGCCGGCCCGAAGAACGACGACTCGAACGAAGTATAAAACGCGTCCGGCATCGGCAGGAGGAACGTCAGGAAAGTCAAAAAACCGATAGCGATCCAGCCTCGAAGAAAACCGATGAGCGCCCCGCCCATCTGGTCTTTTCTGCCGATTTGCTTGACATTGGCAATTCGGTAAAACAAAAGGCCCAGGATTTTGAAGGCGGCGTAGCAGATGGCCAGCAGAATGACAAACGACAGGAAGGCCGATATCAGGGGCGAGCCGCCCAGCTTGTCGTAGACCCACACAGCAAAACTGTCAATATAGTTCACCGCCACGATGATGGCGGTGAAAAAGACGACGAAGGCCATGAGTTCGCGGATCATACCCTTCTTCGAGCCGATAATTACCGAAACAAGCAGCAGGACGATCAATACCCCATCAACCCAATTCATAAGACTCTCCCTGACTTGGATTTTACGCTCTGAGACGAATATAGAAATGTTTTAAATTACTTGGCAAGCATTTCCATGGCCAGCTTGTTGACCATTTTGCCGTCGGCCTGCCCCTTGAGCTGGGGCATCACGATCTTCATAACCAGCCCGATTTTCGCCGGAGAGTCGGCCTCGGACTCGGCGATAGCGGCGGCCACAATCTCGCGAATCTTCTCTTCCGAGATTTGCTCGGGCAGATACGACTGAATTATGGACAGCTCGAACTGCTCTTTTTTGACCAGGTCGTCGCGGCCGCCCCGCCCGAACTGCTCGATGGAATCACGAACTTTTTTGGCGCATGTGGACAAAACGCCAATAACATCGTCATCGGTCAGGTCCTCGCCCTTGTCGATGCGCTTGTACTTTATATCTGATTTGAGGCCCCTAAGCACGGTGAGTTTTGCTTTTTCACCGGCCTTAAGAGCCTCTATGAGATCTTGATCAATTCTGCTTTCCAGAGACATGCAGATTATCTGTCAAAATGTCTTGTGCGCCTGGCCTTCCGGCGAGCGGCGGCCAGTTTGCGTTTTCTTGCTTCTGACGGTTTTTCGTAATGTTGGTGTTTTTTTATGTCCGACAAAATTCCCGTTTTTTCGCAAAATTTGTTAAAACGACGCAAAGCTCTCTCAAAAGATTCATCGTCGCGTACTTTAACTCCGGTCAACTAATCACCTCCCACCAGACCGTATCGTGTCATTCCTTGATAATGCAACATCAAACACATTTCTCCTTAGTATCGAAAAGATATTGAAATATCTTTATATGTCAACGGTTAATTATCCGGCCGGTTCCACCACCTCAAACAAACATTTGTAATTGAACTAATGCGATAAACGTCGCTATAATAGGTTATGCCGTTCACGACTTCGCATCCCGCCATCGTATTGCCGCTAAAACAGATATGGCCGGACCGCTTTTCGCTTACGGGACTCGTCGCCGGGGCCATGGCGCCCGACCTGCTGTATTTTCTCATGGCGGTCACCACCTACCGGGGTGTGGGCCATTCCTGGCCGGGGCTTTTTCTTTTCTGCCTGCCGGCCGGGATTCTGTTTGCCGTCGCCTTCCACAAGCTGTTTAAGTACCCGTTTATAACTAACCTGCCGCGGCCGCTGGACCGCATTTTCTCCGGACTGGCCGAAAAACCGTTCCGCCCGGCCGGTTTCAAGGGCTGGCTGGTGCTGGGCTATTCGGTCTTAATCGGCTCTTTAAGTCATTTTTTCTGGGACTCGTTCACTCATCCCACCGGCCAGATGGCCCAGATGATCCCGTTTCTGACCGATCAGGCGACGATTTTCGGACTAACACGCAGCTACGCCCGCTTCCTGCAACACATCAGCACAATTCTCGGTGGAGTGGCAGTTCTGCTTTTTCTGTTCCGGTCCCGCTTCATTCCGCCGCCGACCCGGCGGACAAGTCCGCTTCGCAAACCAGGTGAGAAACTCCGGTTCTGGCTGGTGTGCGGTCTGGTGGCCCTGGTTTATGCCTGCCTGGCGGTGTGGTTCTACAACTCGCTGTATCACTGGCAAATCGAAATGGGCTACAACCGTTCCTTGGCCTGGATGACTTTCGGCCTCGGTAGCTGGGCCGGTTTTTTCTGGGCCGTATGTGTCTACTCGATTGTCAGGCGTTTCAGGCGAGAAAGAGCCGCATCGCGGCTTTCCTGATTGTCACCCGGTTTCGGGAATATCGGACGGTGTGCGCTTGCAGGTCGAAATGCCCAGTGGCATATAAAGCCCGCACCAGCCGATAAGACCTGTCACCAGCGGTATCAATCCCAAAAGCGCCCAGAGTGATTTCGGCCCCCAGAATAACAGCGACGTCACGATCAGCCCGACCACAATGCGCAGCACCCTGTCGATGCCGCCAACGTTCTTTTTCATAACGCTAATACCTCCTCCAATAGGGATATGTGCCATCCTGCATCGAACGGGGTAGTCCCCGATTATTCTTCGATGAACTTCAGCCGGTCAGCCCCCCGGTCGGACATGAAATGGTAATGGATATGGTCGACTTCCTGCCCGAGGCCGTTGTTGATCATAACCCGGAAATGGTCCTCCAGTCCCAGCATCTCAGCCACTTTTTTGACATAACCGTCGAGCATGGTCAGGGTTTCGGCGGGAGTCTCGTAGAAATTCTTCGTGTCTTTTTTAGGGATTATCAGCAGGTGGACCGGCGCTCGCGGGTAGTGGTCGGCGATGACGATGACCTCATCATTCTCAAAGAAAATCTTGGCCGGCAGTTCCCGGTTGATTATGCGGGTAAAAATAGACGGCATGATGTCATAATAAGGCCAAACACATTAGCTGACAACCTAATTCACGCCCGGACATTCCCCTCTTGCGGATTTTGCCCGCAGATGTTAGATTTAAGGCTGCGAAATAAACGATTGAATAGTAATGTTTAAAAGATACAGGAGAGAGGCCCTATGTCCGGTCATTCAAAATGGGCGACGATAAAACGCAAGAAAGGTAAGGCCGATGCCGAGCGCGGCAAAATGTTCACTCGACTCATAAAAGAGTTGACGGTGGCCGCCCGCGACGGCGGGGGAGACGCTGAAGGTAACCCGCGCCTGCGTACGGCTATCGCCACCGCCAAAGCGGCCAACATGCCCGCCGACAATATCAAGCGCGCCATCCAGAAGGGCACCGGCGAGTTGCCCGGGGTGACCTATGAGTCCCTTACGTACGAAGGTTACGGGCCGGGCGGCGTCGCGATTTTTCTGGAAGTACTGACCGACAACAAAAACCGCGCCGTGGCCGGGGTGCGGCATATTATGTCCAAGTATGGCGGCAACCTGGGCGCCAGTGGCTGTGTGGCCTGGATGTTTGAAAAACGCGGCATTGTCACCATCGAACTGGACGCCGCCGATGAAGATACCATTATGGAACTGGCGATGGAGGCCGGGGCCGAGGATATCAGTACCGAGTCCGGCTCCTACGAAGTCGTTACCACCCTGGAAAACCTCGAGCAGGTGCGTGCGGCTATCGAGGCGAAGGACATTCCGATGGTGTCGTCCGAGGTGATCATGCAGCCGCAGAATTCAGTCAAGCTCGACAGCGAAAAAGAGGCCTCGTCGATGCTCAAGCTGTATGAGCTTCTGGAGGAGGCCGACGACGTCCAGAAAGTGTGGGCCAACTTCGATATCGACGAGGAGCTTCTCGAAAAGCTGGCCTGACGCGTGCCCGGATTTTCACTGAAAAAAGCCCGCGGATTCCTTTTCGACCTCGATGGTGTCCTGTATGTCGGCGACCGGGCCGTCCCGGGGGCGGTCGAAGCTATTGACTTCATCAGGTCAAAAGGTATTCCCTGCCGCTTTACCACCAACACGACCACCCGTTCGCTGGAATCGCTTCACCGGAAAGTGACCGCTTTCGGCCTTCCCGTGGAGAAAAAAGAGATTTTTTCGGCCACCACCGCCGCCGCCGTGTACCTTCGCCATAAGGGCAGTCCTGCCTGCTTTTTCATGCTGACTGAAGACCCCCTCAAAGATTTCGCCGAGTTTCCCACATCGGATACAGAGCCGGAGTACGTCGTGGTTGGCGACGTCGGCAAGCGCTGGGGCTATGACCTGATGAACAAGGTCTTCAATATGCTGGTCAACGGTGCCGAACTTATCGCCCTGCACAAGGGGCGCTACTGGCAGATGGAAGACGGGTTGCGCATGGATATCGGTGCTTTTGTCGCCGGCCTGGAATACGTGACCGGCAAGACGGCCACGGTAATCGGCAAGCCGTCGTTGGCCTTTTTCATGTATGCGCTCGAGGACATGGGCCTGTCGGCCGGCAAGGTCGTCATGGTCGGTGATGATATCAACAACGATATCGGTGGGGCGCAGAAAGCGGGCATGAAGGCCGTCCTAGTCAAAACCGGCAAGTACCGCGAGGATCTGGTGGCGCATTCCGATATCAAACCGGACCTGGTCATAGAATCTATCGCTGATCTGCCCGGACTGATCTAACTGCCCACCAATCATATACTTCCAATATTTAAAGTAACAGGTTACGCCTGCTCCGCCTGGGCCTCGTTCGGTGGGGGTTCGAAAGCCAGGTACTCACGGAATTCTCGAATCATCGTGACGGCTATCGACAGGGCCAGGCAGCCCGCGCCGCCGAGCGCAAAAATCAGCGGGATGTTCTGCCCCAAGAGGTCGGCAATGACCCCCGTCAGGCCCATCGCCAGTGGCATCAGGCCGCCGGAAATAGTGCCGAGTACGGCGAAAACACGTCCCCGAATCTCGCTGGGTGTGGTCAATTGGAGTATCGTCGCAACGTTGATGTTAAAAAAGCCACCCGTTATACCTATCATGACTGTTATCATCAAAGCCGTGGCACGGCTGGGAGCGCTGCCCAGAAGGGCCACCAGCGCCGACATGAGTATCAGGCTGAGAATGGTCAGGCTTCCGCGCGTGCGGCCCGAGAACTTAACTGCGCCCGCCGCCAGGTATCCCACTATCGACCCGGCGCCGAAACCGGCCATGATATAGCCATACCAGTCAGAGGTCGTCATGAGGAAATCTTCGACAAAAAACGGCAGCAGCACTATTACCGGGGCTATCAGGAAGTTGAGAAACGATGCCGCCAGTATCAGGAAGCGCAGCCCCCGATTACGCCATATGTACGTGAAGCCTTCCCGGGTGTCACGTACGAACTCGTGGAACTTTTCGCGAAGAACACCCGACTTTTCCGGGATGACCTGCGGAATCGTGATAAAGCTTTCGCTGAAAGCGCTGAACAGGTAGGAAAGCCCGTCAATCAGGAACAGCACCGGCGCTCCCAGAACCCGAAACAGAACGCCGCCGGCGCCCTGGCCGATGAACGTGGAAATCTGAAGAGAAAACTGATTCATTGAGTTGGCCGCCGCGACTCTTTCGGTGGGCACCAACTCCGGAATCGAGGCTGAGATCGCCGGGCGAAAAAACGCGCCGACGGTGGACACCAGGACCGTAATAGCAAACAGGCAAACGATGAGTATCTCCGTCTGCTCCGGAATCAGGAAAACGACGGCGGCCAGGGCCAGCACCGCCAGACCGTTGATAACATCACAGACAATGATGATCCTGCGCCGCGAGTGGCGGTCCGCAAAAGTTCCCGCAATCGGACCCAGCACAACCGACGGAATCTGCGAAACCATCAGCATAAGGCCCATCAGGGTGGCCGAAGCCGTCTCGTGTTTGATCCAGAAAGCCATGGCGATGATGTAGGCCTGAGTTCCGACCTGGCTGACCAGCTGGCCCTGCCACAGCAGAAAGAAGTTACGGTTGAGTAGTCGCGTCGGTTTCGTCATGCTGCCCTTATTCCCTGATGTCTGTGACCACCACGATATTGTACCGTCGGTGGATTTACAAGGACAATCCTGTCGGCGTAACCGTACTGCTTACATACGTGTCCGGCCCGCGTATGGTTGCGCCCGGACCACAAATGCCAGGTCACATAGACCGCAGCCGCCAGCCTTTTTAGTTGATATTTAGAGCACATGCCCCTATTTATATCTCATGAGGATACTTGGTATCGACCCGGGACTCAATGCTACCGGGTACGGCATACTTGAAGAAGCCGACGGTCGCTTCCGCGTAGTGGAGGCCGGTGTCCTGCGCAGTGACAGCAAGAGAAGTATGGCCGAGAGACTGCTCGAGATATCCCGGGAGCTGGACAACATCATCGGGCAGTATGAACCCGACGTCATGGCGGTGGAGGAGTTGTATTCGCATTACGGCCACCCGAAGACGGCCATCGTCATGGGCCACGCCCGGGGAGTGGTGTTCCTCAAGGCGGCCGAGATCGGTGTGCCAGTCTATCCTTATTCGTCGACCAGGATAAAAAAATCGCTCACCGGTAATGGCCGGGCGTCCAAGCGGCAAATGCAACTTATGATTACCTCCACTCTCGGCCTGACCCAGGTTCCCGAACCGCCCGATGTGGCCGATGCCCTGGCAGTGGCGTTATGCCACGGCCGCAGTGTGCAGAGCAACGAGGCTATTAAAGTATGATCAGCAGAATACGAGGCACCCTCAACCGTGTTACCGATTCTTACGTTCTGATAGAGAACGGTGGGGTGTATTACGAGGTAATGGTGCCGTCGGGTTTGGCCGAGCGTCTCAAAGAAAACGGGCGGACCGGCCAGGAAGTCACTTTCGAGACCATCTACTATATCGAGGCCGGCGACAGGAAATCGAATCACTATCCCAAAATGGTTGGTTTCACCGACCCGATCGACAAGGAGTTTTTCTCCCTGTTCACGCAGGTGCCGGGACTGGGCGTCAAGAAGGCGCTTAAGTGCCTGGTACTGCCGATCAGGGATATCGCGACCGCCATCGAGACCAAGGACCCCGCCACCCTCAGTCGCCTGCCGGGAGTGGGCGGGAGGCTGGCCGAAAAGATCATCGCCGAACTCAACGGCAAGACGGCCAAGTTCGCCCTGTCGCGCACTACCGAAGCCCTGTCCAAAAAGGATTCGGCCCGGCAACCCCAGCCGTTTGAAAAGGAAGCCGTCGAGGTACTCATTCAGCTTCAGTACCGACAGAACGAAGCCGAAGAAATGGTGCGCTCGGCGATGAAGAAGAACCCGAAAGTGAAAGAAGTCGAGGAGTTGATATCGTTTGTCTTCCGCAACGAACTTCAACCCGGCGTGTAATCATTAACTCCAGTCTAAAAGGCCAGGCCCGACCGTGCGAGACAGAGTTGTAGAAGGATCATCGCTCAATTCCGAGGAAGAATCGACGCAGCTATCGTTGCGACCGCAGACCCTTCGTGAATATATAGGACAAAAAGAGTTACGGGAGAAGCTTGAAGTAACACTTGATGCCGCCAAGGCGCGCCGCGAAGCCGTCGAGCATATCCTTTTCTACGGACCGCCCGGTCTGGGCAAAACCACCCTGGCGCATATTATCGCCAACGAAATGAAGGCTAAAGTCTTCACCACCGCCGGTCCGGCCTTGAAGCGCTCGGGCGATTTGATGGGTATTCTGACCAATCTCAAGGAAGGGGATATCCTTTTTATCGATGAGATCCATCGCCTGTCGCCCGTGATCGAAGAGTTTCTGTACCCGGCCATGGAGGACTTCAAGGTTGATTTCGTGGTCGATAAGGGAGCCTTCGCCAAAGTCATTAACGTGCCCCTCAAACGCTTCACGATGGTGTGCGCCACCACCCTGGCCGGCATGTTGTCGGCGCCCTTAAGAGACCGCTTCGGGATATACTATCACATTGACTTTTACCCACCCGAAGACCTGCAGGAGATAATCCTGCGCTCGGCCGGGCTTCTGGAAAGCCGTATCGACAACGAGGCCGCCCGGACAATTGCCTTAAGGGCGCGCGGGACCCCCCGGATAGCCAACCGCCTGCTGCGCCGCGTCCGGGATTATGCTGACGTCAAAAGCGATGGCACCATCACCGCCGAGATTTCCGCCACGGCCTTGGATGCGGAAGGTGTCGACGAAAAGGGGCTTGATGATCTGGATCGCAAATTGCTCAAGATAGTGATTGAATATTACAAGGGCGGCCCGGTCGGCATCGAAGCTCTGGGGGCCACTCTGAACGAAGAGATCGACACTCTCGTGGATATGGTCGAGCCGTATCTTTTGAAGATCGGGTTCATCAAACGGACCAGGCAGGGCCGCATGGCCTCGGCGGAGGCCGCCGCCCACCTCGGCCTGAAACTGGCCGGCGGCAAGCAGGGGAAACTGTTCTGATGTCCGATGACGAACTGAAACTCATCATGAATTCCCTCGGCCTGGCTGTGCTCGAAGGGCAGAACGACCCTACCGGTGCCATATCGATTCTGATATCGGAGACGGTCAGGTTCCGCGACAAGCTCAAGGAAAACACCGGGGAAATCCTGACGGTCGACGACACCCGCAAGGCGCTTGACGCGCTCGAGTGCCACCTCAAGGGTGAATCGCTGCCCCAGGACATGACTTCCGAGCAGAAGACTCTCACCCAAATCTGGATCGACCGCCTGAC
>CBFCYQ010000051.1:0-14781 GCA_965602205.1 uncultured bacterium
AAACTCAACCTCAAAAAGATTTTCTGGATTATCGTTTTTCTGTCGTTCCCCGGCATGCTGTCGGCCGCCGGGGTGCTTCCGGTCGGCCGGATGGAATACGATTTTGTCTACGACCGGCTGGAGCGAGTCGAGGCCCTTTCACTGGACCGTTTCGATTACCAGCTTGGCCCCTACCGTCTGGACCGGGAGGCGTTTCATTGGGGGCCCTTCGAATCACTGAGGGATATCCCCGGGCGCAGCCTTGGCCTGTTTGCCTTTGTCGGCGAAGATTTTCGCTCGGCCAAAGAAGCCTCGGTGCAGGGATGGGAAACCTTCCGTGGCGGCATAGCCGCCCGACCACATGATAAGGTTTTCGTCTACGGCAATTTCCTGCTGGACGAGCGCAAGGCTAAAGACCCGGCCTACACGGGCAAGAAATGGCGCGGGCTGGCCGGCGGCGTCGAGAGCGCCTTTGTGCACGTCCGTTTCGGTATGCTCGAAGGGATGCTGGGGCGGTTCGCCTCGTTCTGGGGGCCGCGCAATTCGCTGGTGCTTTCATCGGGCGCCTCCATGGATGGATTCGCCTACACGATCCACTGGGGGCGGCTGAGCCTGTCCTATCGGCTGGCGCGGCTGGACGGTCTGAATCCCGACACCGACAGCGTCGACCAGTTCGAGAATCGCTACTTTGCCGGGCACCGGCTGGACGTACACATCAGTAAGAGAATCCGCGTGGGTGTTTTTGAAACGATGATCTTCGGCGGGCCGGGCCGACAGGTTGATTTATATTATCTGAATCCCATCATCTTCTTCCACAGTTCCCAGGTCAACGAGGGCATGAACGACAATACCTTCCTGGGATTCGACTTTTCGGTCAAGCCCATTGACGGGTGCAAGGTTTACGCTCAGTTAATGGTAGACGATTTCCAGGTGGACAATAAAGAGCCGGGCGATAAGGAGCCGGACCAGTATGGCATCCTTGCCGGCGCTTATCTGGCCGACGTGCTGCCGTCCGTGGATATCAAAGCCGAGTACATCCGGGTGACCAACTGGTCTTTTAACCAGGCCCTGGAGCGCAACCGGTATCTTTACGAAGGCAGCCTGATAGGCAGCGCCCTGGGCAACGACTACGACCAGTCACGCCTCTGGCTTATCAAATGGCTCGGCAGCTACATGGCGGCGTCGCTCAACCTGTCGTATCTGCGTCAGGGCGAAGGGGTAGTCAGCGACGAATTCACGCAGCCGTGGCTTCTCGCGACCGGTCAGTACAGTGAGGCGTTTCCGACCGGAGTGGTCGAGAAAACCTTCACCGCTTCGTTAGGTTTCCGGGGCTTTGTCAAAAACCACTTCTTTGTCAGTCTCGAAGCAGGAGCGGATTGGTTCAAGAACTATCAACATATCTCGGGCGACGGCCCTACCCTGCCGTTTATCCACCTTAAATTATCTTCTTTCATCACGTCCTTCGTTGACATTGATTAACGGGCACGGTTAAAGAAAAATCCCCGGCGCGCACCCGCGTTCCCATTCTCTTTTTAAATCATCAAAAGAATCCACTTGATTGCCCTGCCGGCAGAAGTGTATTTTGCATGAAAGACATCACCTGTCTCAGCAAAGGAGTCCACGATGCAACTTCCCGAATACGTTACACCCGACGAGGTCAAGAGAGTCTGCCGCGAACTCAAAATCAGTGACTGGAGCGCTATCGAGGGCACCGACGTGCCGATAGACGACGCCCGCGCGGTTCTGGCGGAACTGGATGTGGGCGATATGAAGGTCGACCCCGAAGAATTCCGCCGCGGGCTCGAGGTGGAACTGGAGCACGGCACCATGTTTGCCGAAGCCAACGTCACCAACAACCACCCGATCCTGACCGGCAAAATCGTACTGGCGCATTTCAAGGAAACCCTCGACTATTACCGGCGTCTGGATGTCGCCGAGTTGGAGGGCGACCTGCTCAAAGCCCTGGTGGCCGGAAAACAGGAGAAAGTGGTGGCGCTCTACAAAAAGCTCATCGCGGCCAGACAGGTTGTCAGCGAGACGGAGTCGCAGCAAACCGCCGGGTTGTAGCCTCTGCTCCCTTGGAAGAAACCCCGCGAAGCCCGCTACCGGCCCGACTGCTTGGATCATAGCGGGTGGCAGGGCACATCATATAAGCGGCTGCGCATTCAACCAGCTTCTTTATCTTTCAGTGTTGACAAGTGTGTCTTTGTTTGCCATATTCAAGCAGGGTGTGATTCGCTCGGTATAGCGGGCTCTGCATTGAGGTCAAATGACGGAGAATGAGACCTTTGGACCAGACATATATAGATGTGCCAAGGCTTTTCTTGCCTCGGCATCGATAACCGGACCCGTGATATCATCGGGCTAGCACCTATACGGTTGTTCAGTTGATGTGCGAAGGAGGTTATTTATGGCCACAATTCCCAAGAGAGTAGTTGAGCGGTACAAGAAAACGGTCTCCAAATTCCAGCAAGTTCTAAGAGTAGCGAGAGATCGAGACGTTAATGAGGCTGACACTGTGTCTATCATCCAAGATATGCTGGCGGAAGTCTTTGGCTTTCAAAAATACACCGAAATCACTAGTGAATATGCTATTCGGAACACGTACTGCGATCTAGCTATCAAGATGGATGAGAAGATTCAGTACCTGATTGAGGTGAAGGCGATAGGGCTCACATTGAAAGAGAGCCACCTCAAGCAGACTATTGATTATGGAGCTAATCACGGCGTGCAGTGGGTAGTCCTAACAAATGGTATTGCTTGGGTGCTTTACAAGATTCGATTCGAGAGGCCGATCGGCTATGATCTCGTTGCATCCTTTGATTTCCCTGACCTGAACCCCAGGAAAGCCGAGGACCAGGAGAAACTGTTCCTGCTTTCAAAAAAGGGGATAGGCAAAGCCGCGCGAGAAGACTATTACGAACGCATACAGAGCGTCAACCGCTTCGTTGTGGCTGCTCTGGTATTGAGCAAGCCTGTAGTGAGCTGTATTAGGAGAGATGTGAGAAGGCTGGCTTCCGGTCTCAAGGTCGAGGGGGACGAGATCGAGAAGATACTGCGCTATGAGGTTTTTAAGCGCGATGTTATAGAGGGAGACGAAGCAGATAAGGCCATGGCCCGGGTACAGAAGATATTGGCTAAAGGGAGTAGACGACCTAGGAAAACGAAAAGCGGGAGGGCTTCAGTGGCGGATAGAGTCAAGGATTAGATTACTTGTTGGCACCCCGCCTAAAACCTCAACATAAACACCGTCTTCTCGCCGGGGGTGGATTGGACGGAGATGTTGCCCTTGTGCAAGCGCATTATCTGACGCGACAGGCTCAGGCCGATGCCGGAGCCTTCTTTGCGCGTGGTGTAAAACGGTGTGAATATCTTTTCCCTGACATCATCCTCGATGCCCGGGCCGTTGTCGGTGACTGTGATCACCACCCGGCCGCGCTCGTTGAGACAGGCGCTGAGCGCGATTTTCCCCTGCGGTGTCTCGGTCAAGGCCTGGATGGCGTTGAGCACGAGATTGATCAGCACCTGCTCGATTAACCCCCGGTCGGCGGTGACTTCGAGCGTCTTCGGGTCGACAGTGATAGTCGTCTCGATATCGGCCTCGGTAAGTTGGCCTTTCATCAGTTGTAGCACCTTGTCCAGCAGTTCGGCAACCGGCACGATTTTAAAATCGGGCCTGGGGATGCGCGTAAGGTTGCGGTAAGCGTCGATAAACCGCAGAAGTCCCTGGCTGCGTTTTTCGATGGTGGCCGAGGCCTGGTGGATATCCTCTCGGGTTTCGGGACTGATTTGCACATTCCCGGCGGTGCCCTTCTCATCGCCGGATTTGCTTATGAGATTGTCCACCGTCGAAGCCAGCGATGCGATCGGTGTCACCGAGTTCATGATTTCGTGGGTCAGCACCCGTATCAGCTTCTGCCAGGCATCCATTTCCTGCTCGGCCAGCTCCGACCCGATGTCATGCATGGATACCAGCTTGATGGCGCGGTCGCGCATTTTGAACTCGGTGGCGTGGACGGCGAGTTGGAGGACTTCGCCGGCCCTGTCAATTTTGACGAGCGTTTTGCGGCCCGCCCGCAAATTACCCAGCGTTGCCACCAGTTCCGGGGAAAATGAGGCCAGGGTGCTGATGTTTTTCAAAAAAGGCACTTGCAGGAGTCTTTTGGCGGCGTTGTTGATGAGGTCCACCTCGCCGGACTGGTCGAATGCCAGAAGCCCCAGGCCGACATGCTGCACTACCGTCTGAAGATAATGGTACTGTTCTTCCTTGTCGGCGCGGGCTTTCCGGAAGTCGGCGATGACGCTGTTGAAGGCGGCGTTGAGTTCGGCGAAGGAAGAGCCTTTCTGCGTGGCGGTGAAAGACTGGGAAAAGTCGGCGTACCGGATGGAGTCCAGAAAGCGGCTTAACTCGCGGTTGGTTTTTTCCACGTAGTGAATCAGGGCCGCGATTTGCCCGATGATGACGACAGCTACCAGCAGGGAAGTAGCATACAGTTGCGTTACGGTCAGCAGGTAGAACAGCACAAAGACCGTGGTCGCCAGGGCGAGGATGCGGATAGTGCAGTTCAGACGGAAAAATCTATAAGCCATACTTCTGTAATCTTCTGTAAAGAGAGGCTCTTGTCAGGCCCAGTTCTTTGGCCGCCCGGGAGACGTTGCCGTCGTGTTTTCTGAGTGCCTGGCCGATAGCCTTTTTCTCGACGTCGTTCAGGTTGTAGCTGTCGGCCACGGCTTCCTGTGCCGAAGGCGCTGAGAGGAAAAAATCTTCCGGCCGGAGGGCGTCGGAGTCATTCATGATGACGGCTCGTTCCACCGCATGCTGCAACTCGCGCACGTTGCCCGGCCAGCGGTAACTCTCCAGCATTTTAAGAGTCGCCGGCTGCACCCCCCTGATCGCCTTATGATATTTCTTCGAGTGAATTTTCAGGAAGTGGTCGACCAGCAGGGGGATGTCCTCAGTTCGCTCGCGAAGGGGGGCCAGTTTTATTTCCACGGTGTTTATGCGGTAGAGAAGGTCCTGGCGGAAACGGTTGTCGGCGGCCATCTCGTAAATATGCATATTGGTGGCGCAGACAAGACGGACATCGACCGGAACCGGGGCGTTGGAGCCGACCCGTGTCACCCTGCGCGTCTCCAGGACCGACAGCAATTTCGCCTGGAGGGGCAGAGCCAGGTTGCCGATTTCATCGAGGAAGAGAGTCCCTTTCGAAGATATCTCGAACCGCCCGGCCCGGTCCTCCCTGGCGTCGGTGAAGGCGCCTTTTTTGTGCCCGAAGAACTCACTTTCGAACAACGATTCGGTGAGCGCACCCATGTCGACGGCTATGAAAACCTCGTTGGCGCGCAGGGATTGCCGATGTATCTCACGCGCGACCAACTCCTTGCCGGTGCCGCTCTCTCCCAGAATCAGGACGTTGGCGTCGGTCCCGGCCACCTTTTCGATCGTGGTGAACGCCTCGCGAATGGCCGGTGAGACGCCGACAAAATCATGGAACTGATGGTCAAGATCGGCGGCGAGATGTCTTTCGCGCGATTTCAGGCTGGCCACCTCCGCCCGCGACCTGCGAAGATTGATGCCGGCCGAGATAGTCGCCAGTAGTTTTTCGTTTTGCCATGGCTTCAGGACAAAATCGGTGGCACCCAGCTTGATGGCCCTGACCGCCAGATCGACGTCGCCAAAAGCGGTTATCATAACCACGACCGCTGACGGGTCAATCTCGAGAATACGACCCAACCAATACAAGCCCTCCTGCCCGCTGCTGACATCGCGGGTAAAATTCATGTCGAGGAGGATAATATCAAAGTCTTGCTCGGCCAAAAGGTCGGGTATTCGCTCGGGCGCCTTTTCGGTCTGGACCAACGGGTGGTGCTGCTTAAGAAGAAGCCGGGCGGCTTGCAGAACATCCTCATCGTCGTCAACTATCAGAATCTTGCCGGTTTTCTGGATCATGGGAAACGTCGATGTCCTTTCTGTCAGGGACGACTGTAGTTCAATCTAAGTCCCACTAGCCAAACGACAAAGCGGGAATTTAACAAAACTGTTCGCAGGCGAACAGACACTGTCTCATATACGGACAATACGAACCAATAGCCGAATAGTTACGTGATTGTCAATCAATCAGTTACATCTATTGGCCCGCTTCTTGCAATGTTATCGGAGTGCTGAAGTGCTGAATCCGGAGAGAACCTTATGGATCGAAAGATTGAAAAGAGAAAATTCCCGCCGAAGAAGATCGCCTGGCTGTCCTCCGCGGTGGCTTTTCTCTGTCTGGTAGTGTGGGGTCTGATCAGCACCGGCAGCGGCTCCACTCTTAAGATAGATTCCCGGAAAATAACCACATCCACAGTTTCCAGGGGAGAGTTTCAGGAATACATCTCGGTCAACGGCGCTGTCCTGCCCATAAGCACCTTCTATCTGGATGCGGTGGAAGGCGGTCGGGTGAAAAAGATATTCGTCGAAGAGGGCAGTTACGTCACTGTCGGTGACGATATCCTGGAGTTGGACAACACCGATCTGCACCTTGACATAATGTATCGGGAGGCGCAGTTGTACGAGCAAATAAACAACCTTCGCAACACGCGCCTGGCGATGGAGCAGCAGAGTCTTCGGCTCCGCGAGCAGCTACTCGAGATTGACTACGAGGTGTCCAAATCGAAAAGACAATATGAGCAGTACTCGAACCTTATCGGCAAGAACCATATTTCCCGGGATGCCTTCGACCAGGCCAGCGATGATTACGATTATTGGCGCGGCAAGAGGGATCTAACCGTCGAGACGCAGAAGCAGGATTCGATATTACGCACTATTCAGATTGAGCAACTCGAGCTCTCGGTGGAACGGATGCAAGCCAACCTCGAGGTAGTCAGGCAGAAGCTCGAAAACCTTGCCATCCGGGCACCCATCAGGGGCCAATTGACCCTGCTGAACGCCGAGGTGGGTGAATCCAAAAGCCGCGGGGAGCGCATCGGGCAGATCGATGTTCTGGAGGGGTTTAAGATCCGGGCGGCGGTCGACGAGTTTTACATCGCCCGCGTGATGGTTGGACAGGCCGCTACTATCAGGCTATCGGACGTGACATATAATCTCGAAATCAGGAAGGTCTATCCCGAGGTGCGCCAGGGCCGCTTCGAGATCGACCTGGAATTTCAAGGTCCCGCACCCGAGGGCATTCGCCGGGGGCAAACCGTACAGTTGCGGCTGGCCCTGGGCAATCTGTCCGAGGCGGTGACAGTGGCCCGGGGCGGCTTCTACCAGAAAACCGCCGGCCGCTGGATATACGTTGTGGATGAGTCCGGCGAGTTTGCCGTTAAGCGAAAAATCAGCCTGGGGATGCAGAATCCCCGGGAATACGAAGTACTGGAGGGGCTGGAACCGGGAGAAGTGGTTATCACGTCGTCGTATGACGGCTTTGAGGATTTTGACCGGCTGGTATTCAAAGACAAATAATGATGGAGCGCAAACATGATTAAGACCAGAAATCTGACCAAAGTCTACACCACCGAAGAGGTTGAGACAACGGCTCTCAATAACGTCAACCTGGATATAAAAGAGGGCGAATTTGTTTCCATCATGGGACCATCGGGGTGCGGCAAGTCCACCCTGCTGAATTTGCTGGGTCTGCTGGACACTCCCAGCCGGGGGGAATATCACTTTCTGGGCGGAGATGTGTCCACTTACACGGAAAGACAGCGGGCGCGCCTGCGCAAGGGGAACATCGGTTTCGTTTTCCAGAGTTTCAGCCTGATCGATGAGCTGACCGTTTTTGAAAATATCGAACTTCCCCTTCTCTATCTGGGGACCTCCGGCAGCGAGCGGAAAAAGCGGGTCGAGGAAGTTATGGACCGGATGGAAATCATGGCCCGCAAGAATCATTTCCCGCAGCAGCTTTCAGGAGGACAACAACAGCGCGTGGCGGTGGCCCGGGCGGTGGTCGCCAACCCCAAGGCAATTCTTGCCGACGAGCCCACCGGGAATCTGGATTCGAGCCATGGCGATGAAGTGATGAGCCTGCTGCAGAAACTTAACGAAGAAGGTACGACGGTGGTTATGGTGACGCACTCACCGGCTTACGCCGAATATGGTCACCGCACCATAAACCTCTTTGACGGCCACATTGTGACGGAGAACATCCAAGACAAGTTCCATGTATAAAAATGTCCCTGAAATCGCATCTGGCAATCTTCTCCGACCGGAACGCAGAGCAACTGCCCCTATGGCCGGACCGATGGCTGCAATGGCACCTGGGTCAAGTCATCGTGAACGAGCAGCCGCAAGGTCTCGCCCAATGTCTAGACAGCGCGACACACGCATTCGTTGTGGCGAACCTTGCGGCATAGCTAAAGGTCTTCCCGGCGGCCGTTCAGGGCCGCTCTGTGGTGCTATCGCTATAGGGCGTTGCAGGCAGCCCTGAGGTTTCGAGGCCTTTTGAGGATTAGAGGAGATTATGCTGGCGAATTATCTCAAAGTCGCCTTACGGAACATGCTGCGCTACAAGAGCTACTCATGCATAAACATCGCCGGCCTCGCCGTCGGCATGGCCATTTTCATTCTGGTGGCTCTCTATGTGCAGTTCGAGTTCAGTTTTGACACGTTCAATAAGAACTTCGAACGAATATGCCGCGTGGAGTTGAATTATGACGGTCAGGGACGACTGGTGGCCATGAATCACAATCCGATCGGACCGACCCTGGTGGCCGACTTTCCGGAGTTTGAAAACTCCGTCCGGCTTGTGGGTATGGGGGACAACAGTGTTCTGGCTAGTGCTGATGACAGGAAGTTCATTGAAAGAGGCGGCTGGTGGACCGAAAATTCGTATTTTGAAATATTCTCGTACCGGCTCATTAGCGGCGATCCCGCGACCGCGCTTCGCGAGCCGTTTTCTATCGTGCTGTCCGAGGAGTTGGCCGAAAAGTACTATCCTGACGAGAACCCCCTCGGCAAAACCATGCGCCTGAATGACCAGTACGACTGTACGGTCACGGGTGTAGTGGAAAACTGCCCGTCCAATTCACACCTCCGGTACGGTTTTCTGGTATCATTGTCATCATACGGCACGATACAGGGCCCTGATTATCTGGGTAACTGGGCTGTCATAAGTCCCTACACCTACGTTCTACTGACGCCTGATTTCTCGCTGGATAGACTCAATGAAAAAGTGCGCAATGTCATCGGGCATTATAATGAGGTCACGAATTACAATGCGTATGCCTATCTGAAACCTCTATCGCGGATTCACCTGCACTCGAACGTGCTGGGGGAGATGGGTCAGCCCGGTGATATGCGTACCATCTACCTGTATGCAACGATCGGCCTGTTGATTCTGCTCATTGCCTGCATCAACTTCATGAACCTGTCAACGGCTCGTTCCACCCGCCGCGCCCGGGAAGTAGGCATCCGCAAAGTGGCCGGAGCCGGCAGGTACGGGCTGATGATGCAGTTCCTCGGCGAATCGCTGGCCTTAACGGTTGTGGCTTTTATCGTGGCCATAGTTCTGGTGGAATTGTTGCTGCCGGAGTTCAATTCGATTGTTCGCCGGCAATTGACGCTGGATCTGGTGGGCGACTACGGTTTGTCGCTGTCGCTGGTTGTGGTGATTCTGGTTGTGGGTGTTTTGTCGGGAAGTTATCCGGCATTTCTGATGGCTTCCTTCCGACCGGTCAGCGTCCTGAAAGGTTCATGGGGGCTAGGGACTCGCAACTTGCTGGCCCGCAGGTTCCTGGTCACGTTCCAGTTTGTAGTGTCGGTCGCTCTGATCATCTGCTGCATTACCGTATACCGCCAGGTGCACTTCATGAAGACCAAGGACCTCGGTTATAATAAGGACCATATTGTTGTCACGGAATTCATCAACAGCGACTCGACCACGGCCGGTGCGTACGAATCCTTCAAGCAGGAACTCCTTCAGTATCCGGAAATACGTAGTATATCGATTTCAAGGTTCACGCCCAGCTTCAACGGCGCCTCGACGTACGCGGACTGGGAAGGTGCCGATGAAGGGCAGATGGTCTACGTCAACATGAATTCCGTTGACAAAGACTACTTCGCCACTTACGGTGTGGACCTCGTAAAAGGCACCTCCTTCCTGAGCGAGTCGGCCGAAGATAGCCTTATGCCGTGCATCATCAACCAGGCAGCTGAGCGCGAGTGCGGATGGGACTCCGGCCTGGGCAAGCGGATCGACGGCGGCCGCGTCATCGGCGTCGTCAGGGACTTCCACTTCGCGTCCACCCGCAGGGCCATAGGAGCGATGCTGATTTTTCCCTTCGACGGGACGTCGCCGTCGATACTGAGACGAAGCGTCCCGATGTCCATAAAGATTGCGCCCGACAACATGGAACAAACGCTGGGCGTTATCAAGGACAGTTTTGAATCCCGTTTTCCGGACCAGATCTTTGATTTCAGGTTCTTTGACGAAGACTTCGACATGCTGTTCAGACGCGAGGATCGGCAGGCCAAGGTTGCCGGTTACTTTGCATTACTGGCAATATTGATATCCTGTCTTGGCCTTTTTGGGCTGGCGTCGTATGTGGCTGAGCAGAAGGTGCGGGAAATCGGTGTGCGCAAGGCACTGGGGGCGACGGTTACGTCCATCACGATGCTGTTATCCAGAGAATTCACCAAGTGGGTCATCATCGCCAATATCATTGCCTGGCCTGTCGCCTGGTATGCGATGGGGCGTTGGCTGCAGGATTTCGACTACCGGATAACTGTCGGATGGAGTTCGTTTGCGCTGGCGATGTTGATCGCGCTCGTGATTGCATGGGCGACGGTAAGCTACCAGTCAGTTAAGGCCGCCATGGCAAACCCGGTTGACACCCTGAGATATGAATGACAGGCAGGTGCATTGACGGTGTTCGAATAAGGGCATTGTATGTTTAAAAGTTATCTGATAGTCGCCTGGCGCATTCTTAAACGGAACAAGGCATACTCGCTCATCAATATCATGGGGCTGGCCGTAGGCATGGCCTGTTGCATCCTGATTATGCTCTGGGTGCAGGACGAGTTGAGTTTCGATGATTTTCACGCCGGTGGTGACGAGCTCTACCGGGTGATGAGCGGCGGCGCCTACTTCAAAGATGGTTATGCCATCAGCCCCGCGCCGCTCGCACCGGCTGTTGTCGAGGAACTGCCGGAAGTTGTCAAAGCGGCCAGGCTTATTGATGTTCCACGGGTGATTTTCACCTACGAGGGCAGCACTCACTATGAAAGCGCGGGTATTCTGGCGGATCCGGCCTTCTTTGATATGTTCACATTTCCGTTTGCTCGGGGTGATGCAAAAAGGGTGTTGACGGAACCGACCGACCTGGTCATTACCGAAGCGATGGCCCGCCGATACTTCGGCGACGAGGACCCCCTGGGGAAAACCATCACCATCGCTGATGAACCGGTTACGGTGGTCGGCATTTTGAAAGATGTTCCCCGCAACTCGCACTTGCAGTTTGATTTTGTATTGCCGTTCGAACTGGTCCATACGCGGGGCGGCGCGGGCGATCACTGGGGAGCATTCAATTTCGTTACATACCTCCAGCTTCAACCCGGAGCGGACGCCTCGCAGGTGGCCGCCCGGATGACGGATATCGGCGTCAAGTATGACTGCCCTCAAGTAAAAGATGGCGTGTCCTTTCATTTGCAGGCCCTCGGAGAAGTTCATCTGGACGGCCGGGGAGGTTATCGTAGTTTCGCCAGAATCGGTGACTGGAAGTATGTATACGGTTTTTCGGCGATCGCGATTTTTGTTTTGCTGATTGCCTGCATAAACTTCATAAACCTGTCCACGGCGCGCTCGGTCAATCGGGCAAAAGAGATCGGGATGCGCAAAACGATCGGTGCCGGCCGCTTCGACCTGGCCCGGCAGTTTCTGGGCGAGTCGGTGCTGATAGCCTTGATTTCCCTGGTTGGAGCGGTGGTGCTGGCTGAGGTATTCCTGCCCGGCTTTAATGATCTCGCTCAGAAAAGCCTGGCGATCGATTATTCCAGCCTGACCTTCCTTCTGGGCGCCCTGGCCATTATTATGGTCACCGGGGTGCTGGCGGGTCTTTACCCGGCGCTGTATCTGTCGGCTTTCAGTCCGGTCATGATCCTGAGAGGAATCACGCCGACCGGGGCGAGGCGCTCGTTGTTTCGGCGGGTTCTCGTGGTTATTCAGTTTATCCTGTCGATCGCATTGATAATCGGAACTTCGGTCATTTACTACCAGCTTAATTACGTCAGCACGGCAAGACTCGGCTTTGAGAAGGAAAACGTGGTCTGGCTGCCGCTGAAAGGCCAGCTTGCGGAAAAATACGAAACGGTCAAAGGCCAACTGCTGCAGGATGCGGTGATTACCTCGGTGACGGCGCAGGATTACCTGCCGGCTATCAATAACAATCGGACGACGGCGTTCGACTGGGAAGGCAAAGACCCCGAACACCAGCAGGACATGATCGTCTCGGAGGTCGCTTACGATTACTTCGAGACGCTGGGGCTGGAGATGAAGGCGGGCCGGACGTTCTCGAAGCGTTTCGGGACCGATGCCGACCAGGCCTATATCCTCAACGAAGAGGCTGTCCGGCAGATGGGCATCGACGACCCCGTCGGCAAACGTTTTACGTACGGCGACAGGCCGGGCAGTATCGTCGGTGTCGTCAGGGATGCGCACCTGAGGTCGATGCATCATAAAATCGAGCCGCAGTTGTTTATGGTGCTCGATGACCCATCGACGGCAGCGATGTTCGGCGTGGCGCTCATAAGGATAAACGCCGCCGACCCGCGCCGGGTGATCTCGCTGCTGGAAAAGACCTGGTCCGATGTAAACCCGATGATCCCGTACGAGTATCATTTCCTCGATGAGACGTATGACGGTCTCTACCGGTCGGAGATGCGGCTGGGCAAAATCCTGGGGAGTTTCACCATCCTGGCCATATTCGTGTCGTGCCTGGGGCTTTTCGGCCTGGCCTCTTTTGCGACCAGTCAGCGCACGCGCGAGATCGGCATTCGCAAGGTCGTGGGAGCATCGGTGACGCGTATTTTGTTCCTGCTCACGCGCGAGTTCGTGGTGCTGGTGGTGCTGGCAAGCATTATCGCGGCGCCGCTGGCCTGGTACGTCATGAACGCCTTTCTGGAGAGTTTCGCCTATCGCATCAGTCTCGGGCCGGGCGTGTTTATCGTTGCGGGACTGACAGCGCTGGTGATTGCCCTGGCGACCGTCAGCTACCAGGCGGTGCGGGCGGCGCTGGCGAACCCGGCCGACACGCTCAGGTACGAGTAGCGCGATCACTCATTCTCATTGTAAACCCCGCCTGAGCGCATTACGAGCGGGATTCCGGCAAGGCTAATTTTCTATCATCTCCAGAAATTTCATTACCACCGCTGAGGAGTTGTCGGCGGCCACTTTGAAAAATTCGTTCAGTTCACCCTGGGCCGAGGCCGAACCGGAGCCGCCGGCAAGGTCGGAGGCGGAGCGGAAGGCGATAAAGGGAAGGTCGTTAACGGCGCAGACCTGGGCGACGGCGGCGGATTCCATGTCGACTATCAAAGCGGCGAAACTCTCCGAAAGCCATTGCCGTTTTTCCCTGCTGTCGATAAAGGTGTTGCCGCTGGCGCCGGCGCCGGCGACAACGAGTTTCGGGACGCGCTCGCCGATGGTCTTAAGACCCAGGTCGGCGGCAACAATACGACCGGCGGCGGCCAGCCAGATGCTGTCGGCGAAAAAGGCGGCGGGGCGGGCGACGCTGTCGACGGCGGGCAGGTAGGTCCAGGGCTGGCTGGGTGCGAAGCCTTCCGCGCCAATGTAGCCGTAGTCGTGCTGGACCCAGGTGTGGCAGACGACGATGTCACCGATATGCACGGAGCTGTCGATAGCCCCGGCTATGCCGGTGAAGATGACGCCCTTCGGATGGTAGGTGTCGATCATTTTCTGGGCAGTCATGGCGGCGTTGGTCATGCCCACGCCGGATTCGGCCAGGACGATATTCCGGCCACACAACTTTCCGGTCAGGACGGTGCGCCCCAGATGTTTTTCGCTTTTCTCGATCGTGACCTGGCCGCCGATGAGTTCACCTTCGGCGTCGAAGGCGTAGAGGATTAGATAAGGCCGGACAGTAGGACAGTCGGTGCTGCACCCGGCAATCAGAACGATCAGGCAGGTGGCAAGAAGAAGGAGCCGTCGTAGTATTGTTTTATCGCAAGTGACAAGAATCATAATTTGCCTCGCTGGTTAAGTCTTGCGTTTGACGTGCCGGGTCTATCGCGGTGCCCGACGGCGAGAATATAACGGATGAGGGGGCGGGCGACAGTTTTAATGTCGAGGTTGCGCGAGTGTGATGTGTCGGCCTTCTCGGTCGCAGTGCTCCCTCGGAGGCCGACCTACGATCTTACATACACTATCGGGTGCGAAAATCCGGCGCAAGTGTCGAGTGAGTAAGCGGTTAGGCGGAAATGGGTTCGTTTTCTCGTTTTTTGTTTGCGGCCCTCCGATATTGTAGTGTTTTTGTCGGCCAAAGATACCAGTGGGACGGGGTGCAGGGGCGGTGGCTCGTAGCGCGGTCATGTTCATGCGTGTGAGCATATTCTCATCCTCGATACAATAATCCACAAAGAAGGCGGCGGAAAGGAAAAACATTGATTCTGTATGGGTTCTGGTGCAAGAAGCCGCCCGGGGTGCAAATGCCGGCGTTGACACCGGCTTTCAAAGACAGTATCTTGGTGTGGGATGACCATTTTCATACGGATGAGACTCACTGACCCCACCGCAAGCGGCGGGGCACCCGGGCTGTTGAGAAATCCCCGGATGAGGTCATCGCGAGTCCGCCTTAGGCGGACGT
>CBFCYQ010000052.1:0-14755 GCA_965602205.1 uncultured bacterium
GGCTGCCCCTCTTATGTCGTCGGCATCAGGAGCCACGAAGAAACCGACATTGACTCCGGCTCCCCGCAGGCGGCCGGCAATCTGGCCAAAATCAACCGAGGCGGTTTTGAAGTCAATGGGCGACAACGGGCTGTTGGTATCGGCGTGGTCGGCCAGAAAGGTCACCATCCATGGTTTGACCTCGAGCGCCTTGGCGATTATCTCCTCCGTGGGCGGCATCTCCAGGGTCAGCTTGCTCTTGGCGATGCCCTTCAGCAGATAGAGGTCACGGTCACGCACATAGCGGCGATCGCGTCGCAGTTGAATGGCGATGCCGTCGGCACCGGCCAGCTCGGCCAGTACCGCCGCCTGGGCCGGGTCCGGTTCGCCCAGCCGCCGGCTCTCCCGCATGACCGCTACCGAGTCAAGATTTACCGATAGATAAGACAACTTACCCTCCGTCGAAAAAATCCAACCGACTCCATACTTACTCTCCTTGTAATATCTTATACTCGATCAGACGCGCCGTCAATTCTAAAAACTTTTCGGTTGGCAACTCCTCGGCGCGACATCGGGGCGGCAAGCCGAGTTCCGTGATCACTTCGCGTGCTCTCGCCGCCTCACCGATTATCTCCGGCGCCAGGTTATTGACCAGTAGCTTCCGCCGCCTCTGGAAACTCGCCCGCACGACCTTCTCAAACGCGGAAAAATGCGCCACCGCCGGCGCCGCTTTGGGCGTAAGCTTTATCACCGCCGAAGTCACTTTCGGGGGCGGGCTGAAGTGTTTGGCCGCAACATCGAAACCGTATTCGATGTCATAATGAAGTTGCGTGAATATAGCCGGCGGCGACCAGTCCTTGCTTCCCGGCGACGACGACACCCGCTGGGCCATTTCTTTCTGAACCATGAACACCGCCAGGCGCACATAAGCCCGGTTGGCCACCACCCAGTCAAGCACCGGCGACGTGATATTAAACGGCAGATTGCCTATCAGCTTGAAGCTGTCGAACCCGATCTCGCCCGCTGTCAGCCTGAGAAAATCCTTATTGACCAGAGTAACGTTCGACCGGCCGTGCAGCCTCTTCTCGAGATAGTCAAATGCCCCCCGTTCAAACTCGACGGCCAGCAGTTTCACGCCCGCCCCGGCCAGCCCAAACGTCAGCGCTCCGCGCCCGGGACCGATCTCAACCACCGCCTCGCCGGCCGACGCCTCCAGGAGGTCAAGGATTCTCCGAACGACCGATTCCGATTTGAGAAAATGCTGACCAAAGCTTTTCTTGGCCTTGACGGCTGTCATCGTGCCACCCCGCTAATGCTATCAATCCCCGAAGGTCTCCACCAGGCGAAAGAGTTTCCTGCAAGTGCGGTCGACAACTCTCTCGACCTCGGTGACGGGTATTCCCTTCAACTCGGCCACTTTCTCATATACGTACCGGACGTGGGCCGGACTATTGGTCTTGCCGCGAAAAGGTACCGGCGTCAAAAACGGCGCGTCCGTTTCCAGAATCATTTTCTCCAGCGGCACCGCCGCCGCCACCCGCGACATCTGCGAATTCTTGAAAGTGACCACACCGCCCACGGAAATGATCAGGCCCAGATCGAACACGCCATCGACGCTGTCAGTATCGCCTTCAAAACAGTGAAAGACGCCCCCGGCCAGTCGGGGCGCATAGTCCCGCATAATCTCGACCGCCTCGTCCAGCGCTTTCCGGGTATGAATGACAACGGGCAGACCGTGCTCCACCGCCAGTTCCAACTGCCGACGAAACGCCGCCCGCTGGACCTTTCGGGGTGACAGGTCACGATAATAATCGAGCCCGATCTCCCCGACGGCGATGACTTTATCATGCCCAATCAACTCTTCCAGCCTGTCACGGGTTTCATCATCGAGAGTCCGGGCGTCGTGGGGATGCACACCGACCGAGGCGTAAACCATGTCATATTGCTCGGCCAGTTGCACCGACTTAATCGAGGATGCCAGATCGACGCCGATGTTCACGACGGTATGGACACCGGCCGTCCTGGCGGCCTCCAGAACCTCGTCCCGCCGGCCATCAAACTGGTCGAAATCCAGATGGCAATGGGAGTCGATCATTAACTGATTTCGGCGCCCGGGGGAAGATCCCCGTCGACCGTCACCAGGCGCAGGTTCTTCCCGGCCGTCGCTGCCAGAAGCATGCCGTTGGAGTCGACCCCCCGTATCCGGGCCGGCTTGAGATTAGTCACGACAACTATCTTCTTGCCCGTGATCTCCTCGGGCGTATAGTACTCGGCCACCCCGGCCACTATCTGACGCTTCTCGCCACCCAGGTCTATCTGCAGCTTCAACAGCTTGTCGGCGCCCTTCACGCTCTCCGCCCCGATTACCTGCGCTACTCGCATCTGTACCCGGGCGAATTCCGATATATCCATAAGTCCCTCACCGCTGGTCGCCGGAGTCGCTGCCTCCGGTTTCACAACCACCCCCTCCCGGATTTTTGAAATCGCTTTCTCGTCGCTGATTCGTGGAAATACCGAATCTTTGATAGCCACCTTCGCACCCGGGACAATCTCGAAAAACTTCCTCGCATGATCCAGCGTCAGCGTGCTGTCATCGAGGCTGAAGACGCTCCGGATTTCCCGCATCTTGTTGGGCATCACCGGGAACAGCACCGTGGCGACGATGCGTATGATTTCGCTGCAGGCGTACAGAATGCCACCCAGCTCAGGCATTTTGTTCTCTTTGGCAAGCACCCAGGGGGCACTGTCGTTAAAAAACTTGTTGGTGGCCCGCACCAGGCCCATCGCCTCACCGATAGCGTCGCCGATCCGGAAGTGCCGGATATGCGCCAGGGCCTTGTCCGGCAACGCCTCGCACCGCTCCATCAACTCCTGCAACCCATCGATTTCCTTCATCGGTTGCGGCAGTTTGCCGCCAAAATTAGCCACCACCATCTTGGCCACCCGGGATACCAGGTTGCCCAGGTCATTGGCCAGATCGGCGTTATACTGCACGACAAAGCGCTTGACCTGAACGTCGCCGTCAAGCCCGAACGGGTACTGCGTCAACAGCAGGTACCTCGTGGCATCGGCGCCCAGCACTTCCACCATGCTGTTCGGGTCAATCATGTTGCCCAGCGACTTCGACATCTTCTCACCGTCGACCGTAAAAAAACCGTGCAGGAAGATCGTGTCCGGCAGCTTGAGCCCGGCCGCCATCAGCATCGCCGGCCACCACAGGCAGTGAAATTTCAGGATATCCTTGGCCATCAGGTGCACCACTTCACTCTTGTTCCACCACTTGTCGAAAGTCTTTTCGTCATCGGCGTAACCCATCGCCGAGATGTAGTTGGTGAGGGCGTCAACCCAGACATACGCCGACTGGCTCTTGTCGAACGACAACGGCACACCCCACTTGACGTGTTCCCGGGAAAGTGAAAAGTCGGGAAGGTCCTGCTCGATCAGGCCCAGCACCTCGCGCCGCCGCTCCTCGGGGAGGATCAATAGCTCGCCCGATTCTATTTTCTCTTTTATCTTGTCCAGGTAGGCCGTCAGGCGGAAGAAATAGTTTTTCTCCTGCAGTTTTTCCGGAGGGCGATTGTGCTCCGGGCACTTGCCGTCGACAAGCTCCTTCTCGGTCTTGAAGGCCTCGCAGCCGGTGCAGTAAAGACCCTCGTAGAAACCCTCGTAAACGACATCCTGCCCGCCGTCCGTTTTGGCCTTTCGTAGAGCATCCAGAATCTTCCCCACCGCCTTGACGTGCCGGTCAGATGTCGTGCGGATGAAGTAGTCGTTCTCGATGGACAGGTTGACCCAGGCGGCTTTGAAATGCTTCACCGTCTCGTCGCAGAACACCTGCTCCGAGAGGCCGGCGGCCTGGGCCGCTTCCGCCACCTTGGAACCGTGCTCATCGGTCCCGGTCAGAAAGAAGGCTTCTCTCCCGGCCAGGCGATGAAAACGCGCCAGAAGGTCGGCCGCCACGGTCGTGTAGGCATGACCGATATGCGGTCGGTCGTTGATGTAATAAATGGGCGTCGTAATATAATATGGTTTTGCCAATTTCTTCCCCTCGGCTATCCTAATTTTCGTTTGCGGAGTCTTCCAGGTCTTTCAGGGCGCGGTCCCGTTCGCTTTTGTCCATGGCGCCCTCCTCATATTCCTCGATAATGCTCTTCTGAGACGGCGGGCCTGCCTGGACAGGCGCCCCCACATCCAGCACATCCGCCAGCCGGCAGCGGAATAACACGTTGTCCTCTCCGCGAATGACCGCCTCCTCCTTGAAAATATCGATGCGCTCGACAACGCCATCACCCTGCTTGGTGCGGACCCGGCTGCCCGGACGCGGGAAATGCCTCTTGACCGTACTGTACATATCCGCTTCATAACGCAGGCAGCAGAGCAACCGACCGCAGTTCCCTGAAATCTTGGCCGGGTTCAACGGCAAGTCCTGCTCCCGAGCGTGCTGCGTCGAGATGGGTGTAAAATCCCTGATAAAAGAATTACAGCACTGAATCTTGCCGCAGATGCCCAGACCCCCGATCCGCCTGGCCTCGTCGCGCACGCCTATCTGCCGCAGTTCGATTCTCGTCCGGTAGCGTGCCGCCAGGTCCTTGACCAACTCGCGGAAATCCACCCGGTGATCGGCGGTGAAGTAGATGGTCATCTTGTTGCCGTCGAATTGACACTCCACGTCGACCACCTTCATGGTCAACTGGTGCCGCCGGATCATCGCCACCACCTCGTTCTTGTAGGCTCCCTCCTTGCGCCGGTAGTCCGTCATCCGGTTGATGTCGTCCTGGCTGGCCGGACGCAGAATGGAGCGCGGCCTCTTGTCATCGGGAAGCTCTATCTCCACTTCGATTTTCTTCAACAGAACACCAAGGTCTTCGCCCCGCTCGGCCTCCGTGATTACATATTCCGAAGTCTTCAGAGTGTGGTAATATGTATTGAAAAAATACTCCTTGCGTGAGCCTTTGAATTCGACCAGATACAATTCCGCCATCTTTATCTCCTGAACCGCCTGTCACAGGGTCTGACCGATGCTACTGCACCCCCTTCAGGTGCGACTTAATCTTAAGTGCCAGAGCCACTAAAGCTCCTTGAATATGCACATTATGCCCCAGATCGGCAAGCGTATTTTTGACATTCTCGACAATGGCCTGCGTCGCCGGCGGACCCCACAGCCGTTGGGAAAGTCTTTTCAGCTCCGGAGCGAAATCAATGTTGACCATGCCGCTGTCATCCCCGGTGAGCGCGAAGTTGGCGCAATCTCGCAGCAGCGATTGCCACAGCCGCAGCAACTCCTCGGCTTCACCCACGTCTTTTGTCTTGAGCAGGTCGACCATGTGCGCCACCGTGTCCGGCGGTCTGTCCACAAACAGCGACTTGAAAAGAAGCAGACCCACCGCCCGCCGCGAAGTATCGTCGTCCGCATCCACTGCCAGCATTTCGATAGCGCTCCCCAGCGATCCTTCCGATATCCGCGCCAGCAAGACCGCCCGGTCCTCGCCGATGCTGTAATTCCCTTGTAGGTATTTCACGATCGCCTCTTCCGGCAACCGGTCCAGCCTGATTTTCTGCGCCCGTGATTGAATCGTCGGCAAAAGCGACTCCGGTTTCTGCGCCGTGAGAATGATCATCGTGTCCCGGGGCGGCTCCTCGATCAACTTCAGCAGGGCGTCCGCCGACGAAGCCAGCATCCGCTCCATCTGGTAGAATATGACTGCCCGCGTTACACCCGCCGAAGCTTTCTGGCTCAACCGCCGTTTGACATCCCTCGCCACCGCCACCGGGATTGACCGGTTGGCCGCCGCTGACAGGATTTTGAACGGCTCCCGGCGCTTCTCCTCCAGAACACCCGCCGTCAACTCAATGGCTTCATCCCGTTTCCTGTGGGGTGTTAACGGCAGCGCGAAAAGCAATCCCTCGAAATTCAAAGACGCAATCTGGCGGCAGGTCCGGCAACGATCGCACGGCACCGGAAGCCCATCCCCTTCGTCCGTCTCGACCGGTGCTTCGCAGTTGAGCAGGCCCGCCAGCGATATCGCCAGATGCCAGTCGCCAAGACCCGGCTGGCCGTAAAAAAGATACGTACCGGCCATCCTCTGGTTCTGATGCGAACGCGACAGGATTGTCCAGGCTTTTCTCTGATACTGCGCTATGTCAGAAAGAATCAATTCTAACCCACTTGACCGGGTCCAGCGGCTCGCGGCCCTGTCGGATTTCAAACTTGACCAACCCGTCGGCGCCGGAAACGGCTACCTTGGCGCCGGCCCGAACATATTCGGCGGCGGCTACATACATAGCGCCCAGGCCCGCATACGTGGTATAATACTCACCGTCATGATTTATTATAATGAAATTACCGTAGCCGCGCAATTTCCCTACATAGGCAATCTCACCCGAGGCCGTCGCCATCACCGGCCGACCGGCCTTGCCCTTTATCGTTATGCCCGGTGAAAACGATTTCAGGTTCGTCACTTCGTCAATCCGATTGCCGAATGGCACCACTATCACCCCCCGATATGGCGCCGGGAGCTGACCCTGCATGGACGCAAACACGGACGGCGCCCCACTTCCCGCCTCATCCGCTCGTCTCTGCCAACGCTCCTGTTCCAACCGCGCTATAATCATCTCCATCTCCCGCGCGGCCTGCTCCAGCGTGAGGATCCGGTCCGACTCGGCGGCCTTCTTCCGCCGTATTTTCTCCAGGTCCCTCTCACGCTGGCGCTTTTTGGTGTTCTCCAGGGCTGTCGAAGTCTCCTTGTTCTTTTTCAACTTGGAAATCTTCTTTCTTTCGCCGCTGAGTTGATCCATCCGCCCGGTGGCATCGCCCAGAATACTCACCGCCTGGGCCACGTTGCCCGATTCAAAATCGGCCAGCGCCGACAGGTACACTATCTGGCGATTCAACTCCAGTTCCACATTGGGACGGTCCAGCCCGGGGTCGGCGGCTTTGTGGGTCGCCGCGTAAAACTGACGAATATTACCCAGGTAGCGGCGTCGCGTGTGATCCAGTAAATCCTGCCTTGAGGCCAGGTCTGTCTCGGCCTTGCCGATGTCGCCCTTCAACTGTTCAAGCTCGGCATTGAGCCTGCGGATTACCTTGCGGTTGGACGATATTCTCTGGTCGTACTCGCCTATCCGCTTCTGAACAGCAACCTCAACGCTTTTCAGCGAATCCAGTTGCTCGCGGCTGGCGGCGACCTCCTGCTGGATCTGGTTAAGCTCCTTCCGCTGGTCGAGAATCTTATCCTCCTCATCGGCCCGCGCGGACGCGGCCAGACAAATTCCAACCGCCAGTAATATTTTCAGCAACTTTGCCCGTACCATCTCAACGCAACAGCTTTCTTATCCCCAGGTAACCGCTTATCACTCCCAGGCCGGCCACGGCGGCACAGTAGATGACTATTTCATCGGTCATCGGAAAAACGACCTCAAACTGTGTAAAGGCGATCTTTCCCCTCATATAAAACAGCAGCCCCCATCCGGCCACGGCCGACAGCCCGCTGATCAATAGCCCTTCGAGCAGGAAAGGCAACGCCAGAAACAGTTTGCCGGCCCCGGAAAGCCGCATCTGGCGAAAACCGACCGCTCGCGTCCGCGTCATCAGACGGATGTTGTTCGTCGAGCTTATCAATGCCGACAGCAGAATCAAGGCCCCCAGCACCAGGCCGATGTTCAACACTATTGTCCGGGTGGTCTCGGCCTTGTTGAGCCAGCGCTTGCTGTAGTAGACATTCGCAATTCCCGGTATCGCCGCCAGCTTGCTCTCAACCTCGGCCAGCTTCGCACTCGTCAGGTAATCCGACGAAAAGGACAGCACCAACGACCGCGGCAACGGGTTAAGGGAATCGTAGCCAACCAGCAAATCCGATCCCACCAGCCGGCTTAACTCCTCCCGGGCGCTTTCCTTTGAAACGTAGCCGGAGAACAACACCCCGTCGATAAGGTCGATGTCATTCTTCATTAGCGGTATCGTCGAGTCGGGCACCGCTTCGTCTATAAATGCTTCCATCCGCAGGCCCGACAGCAAATCCGTGTAAAACCGGTCCGACGTCTTGGCCCCCGCCCAGTATACGTCAAAAAGCAAAAGCAGCAGCGCCAGGGACAAAAAAGAACTGAACGCCGCCCCAAAATTGCGGTACAGGCTCCGGCCCAGCTCACGCAGGAGGTGAATAACCCTCGTCACAGCAGCGCCCCGTTCTCGATACGGTAATAACTTGTGCTGGGCAATTCCTGCGGCGGCGGCTCGGAGGCCAGGATTATCATCGAGCGACCCGAAAGGGATACCTTGACAAGATAGCCCAGTACCCTTTCAAAAGTGCTTTGATCCAGACCCGCCGAAGGCTCATCTATGACGATAAGCGGCTGGTTGGCAATTGAGGCGCGGGCAAACTGCACCAGCGTGTTTTCCACCCGCGTCAGACCGTCCGGATATTCCCCCGCCTGTTTCAACAAAGAGAACTCCGTCAGCATCTTCAGGAGCCTCTCCTTGATGACCTTCTTACGCTCCGCCGCTATCACCAGCGGATAAGTGATGTTCTCAGCTACGGTAAAAGACGGAACCAGTGAAAAGAGGCCGCCGACCCCGCCGATTTTTCTGCGAACTCGCCGGACTGTCCGTCCGCGACCGGACCTGACCAGTTCCCCGAAAAGCTCCACGGACCCGCTGGTGGGACGGCGCAATCCGACCAGCATCTCCACCAGGCTCGATTTACCCGAACCGGCACCACCCACGATCACGGCCGAACGGCCGGATTCGAGCCTGAAGTTCAGGTCTCGGAAAACCTGGCCGCCCCGGTCGGATTTGAGATAGATATTGCTCAGCTCAACTATGGCGCCTTTTGACATTTCCAACCCGCCGACGTATCTGCTTGCCCCGATTGACATTTGGCGCGCAGATACATATTATGGCAAAGACCTTTTGAACTTATACCGATGGAAATAGTAAAAACTAAAAACGATATTTACAATCTAAAAACCAGTATGAAACATACCCTGCTTTGTCTACTCGTCTCGTTACTGGCTGTTCCGGCAATCCACGCTCAGGGATGGCAGCGCGTGAAAATTCCCGCCCAGGACAATCTGACCGGCATCTCCTTTATGAGCCCCGACACCGGCCTCGTGGTCACCGGAACCGGCAGATATATGCATACCGTCGACGGCGGCGAAAACTGGCGTCGTTTCCGCATCAAGGAAGGCGCCCCGTTTGAAGACGTGCTCTATATTAACAGCCAGTACGCCTTCATTTGCGGCCGCAACGGTAAACTCCTTCGCTCGATCGACTCCCTCCAGAGCTGGCAACACAAAAGTCTGCCCGATACCCTGCCCTGGCTTATGGATATTGAGATGTTGGATGATAAGAACGGCCTGGTCATCGGCATGAGCCGTCACCCCGATCACCCGCTCCAGGGCTACGCCCTGCGCACCATTGACGGCGGTATCTCCTGGCAGAAAGTGGAACCCCTGGGTGCCGGATATGCCGAGATTGCCTATGAGAAGGGAGGGCCCGTCATCATCCTGGCTTTCGGGAGGCTGATTATCTCCGACGACAAGGGCGCGACCTGGCGGACAGTACCGACTTTTGAAGGCGAGGCCTGCCGTGCTATATCCATGCGCGGCGACGCCGCCATCATCGCCGGTCCCGGCGGCATGTGCGCCTATACCAGGGATGGGGGGAAAACCTGGCGGAAAGTCAAAAGCGAATCCGAACGAGTCTTTATCGCCGTTCAGATGATAGATGATCAGGTGGCTTATGTGGGCGGCGCCAACGGTATCGTCATGCGCACCGCTGACGGCGGCAAAACCTGGCAGGACGAAGACTTCCCGGCGCCAATCGATATATTCGACTTTGAGCTTGTCGGCGACCGCCTCTATGCGGTCGGCTCGATGGGGGGCATGCTCTACAAAAAGGTCAGGTAACAACCTGGCCGGGCATCTGGCGGCGGCCTCACCCGCCGCCGAACCACTCTCGATATCAGACGACTTCCCGCAAGCGGACTGAGATTTGCCCGCGGCTCAGTCTTTCATCGAGGCCAGGAATTTCTGGTTGCTCTTGGTCTTTTTCAACCGGTCAATCAAAAACTCCATGGCTTCGATCGGATTCATCTCGGCCAGGAATTTCCGCAAAATCCATATCTTCGTCAGGGTCTCATCGCTCTGCAAAAGCTCTTCCTTACGGGTCGAGGAACGGTTGATATCCATGGCCGGGAAAATACGGCGATCGGCCAGCCGCCGATCCAGAACCAGCTCCATGTTGCCGGTGCCCTTGAACTCCTCGAAAATAACCTCGTCCATGCGGGAGCCGGTCTCGATAAGAGCCGTGGCAATGATGGACAGCGAGCCGCCTTCCTCAATGTTTCTGGCCGCTCCGAAAAACCGCTTCGGCTTGTGCAGCGCATTGGAATCGACGCCGCCGGAAAGAATCTTCCCCGAATGCGGCACCACCGCGTTGTGGGCGCGTGCCAGCCGCGTCACCGAATCCAAAAGTATGACAACATCGTGACCATGTTCGGTCAACCGCTTGGCCTTCTCCAGTACCATCTTGGCCACCTGGACGTGCCGCTCCGCCGGTTCGTCGAAGGTCGAAGAAACCACCTCGCCCTTCACCGAACGGCGCATGTCCGTCACTTCCTCCGGCCGTTCGTCAATGAGAAGCACAATCAATTTGACATCAGCATGATTGGTCGTGATCGATTGCGCTATCTTCTGGAGGATGATTGTCTTACCGGCCTTCGGCGGCGATGTTATCAGCGCTCGCTGACCCATCCCGATGGGGCACATCAGATCGATGATACGCGTCGTCAGCTCTTCCGTATTGGTCTCCATCTCGAACGGCTGGTCGGGATACAACGGCGTCAGATTGTCAAACAGCGGCTTCTGCTTGGCTACCTCCGGATCATCGTAATTGACCGCCTCAATCTTCAGAAGCGCAAAATAACGCTCGTTGTCCTTGGGAGGACGCACCTGCCCCGAAATGATATCGCCCGTCCGCAGGTCAAAACGCTTGATCTGCGACGGCGAAACGTATATGTCGTCCTGCCCCGGAAGGTAATTGTAGTCCGGCGACCGTAAAAACCCGTAGCCTTCGTCCAGAGTCTCCAGTACTCCCTCGGCCAGAATTACTCCGTCCGACGTCGACTGCGATTCCATTATCTTGTAGATCAACTCCGACTTGCGAAGTCCCGAGACACCGGGAATGTCCCGCTCCTCGGCGATCTTTAACAACTCCGCAATAGTTTTCGATTTTAGTTCTGCAATCTCCATAGCATCTGCCTATCGTTGTATTGTTATCTTAATCGTTTATCTCGATTTCTCCTGCCATCTCAGGCATCCGTTATATCCTCGGTGCCGGCATCACCCCACAGCTTCTCCAGCGCAAAGAACTGGCGCGTCGACTCCCGAAACACATGGACCACCACATCGATATAATCCAACAGTATCCAGTTTCCCTCCGCGTAACCTTCCGTGTGAGTCGGCTTGTGTCCCGCTTTGTGCAGACCCTCGTTAATCGCATCCGCAATCGCCTTTACGTGAATGTCTGCTTCCCCCGAGGCGATTACAAAATAATCACACACCGGAGATATTGATTTGAGATCCAGGATTTTTACGTCGAAACCTTTTTTGGATAGCGCCAAACGCCCTGCCGTTCGGGCTATTTCGAGTGCGGACAATTCTTTCAAAATTCCTTGTCAGTTCTCCTATATTGATTCCACTTGCGGCTTAAGTGCCTTGTAATCCCGGCCTACGACCAGAGTTGCGGATACCTGCTGATAATTGTTTTCCAGCGGCCGGTATACCACATCCGCTGCCTCCAGGCCTATTTTCCTGGCCAGAAGCGTCGCGGCCGTCTTGTCCTCCTCGCGCGAGATCAAAAACGATCTCTCCACCGGCCTGAGATCGAAGGCGTCCACGCCGACTATTCTTATCTCGACATCCCCGTCAGAGACACCCTCCAAAAATGCCGCGATACCGGCCACCGCACCGGACGCCTGGCTGCTGTCTAATATCTGCAGCCGCACCATGTGGGCCGGCGCCGCAACCGTCCGACTCACGCCGCCGAACATCTTCACCGCCACCGTTCCGGCCAGAAAAACAACCACTGCAAAAACCGCCGCCACCAGGTATTCAGCATAACGCCAGCGACTGGATTTCCGGTCGGCTTGGGAGGGATAACGCCTCTTCCGGCGGTTTTGGAAGTATTGGAACATGTGAAAATTCGTTCGGGCAGGCACTACGACGAGTTATGGTTAGGTCTGTTACTCTCCTGGTTAAAAGGAACCTGACGGCTCAAGCAAACGCCGATTCCACGGAACGTAGGGGCCGTGCAGGTTATACATACTGTTAATCCGCTGAACCACCAGCGACATTTGGAACTGCCGGGAAGGGTGATAGTCAAGTCGGAATCCCGGAAGAATCGTGGCGTTGTTCTTACCGTCTCCCCAGATGGCCGCCGTATTGTGCAGAATACCGACATTCACAGCCAGCGACAGCTTCGGCGAAAACTCGTAAAACAAGGTCGAGTTGAAAAGCCCCGCCGAGCCGGAACTGCCGCCACCTGAAAAATACGACACCGAATAACTGTGAGACCACTTCACACGCGAAAGGTCAAGAAGGGAAAAAGGTGACCTGGCCGGTTTCAAACCCAGGGCACTGCCGGTGGCGGGCGACCGTATTTCAGCCTTGTCGGCCATCTGCGCCGGGGCGGCAGAACTCAGCAAAAACAGCAGCATTACCGCTATTAGGATTCGCGTGGTTAGGTTTCTCATAATGGATTGTCTTCCAGTATCAATTTATCGCTTAAGGCCTTGTCAGTCAACATAAAAATCCTCCCCTTAAAGGCTTATCGACTCCCGGTGGCCTTCACTTTATTAAACGCTGAAACAGGACCAAACGTACAAAAAAACTTATCATGAGGAGAACCTGCCGGCGAATTTAGTCGCCAGACGGCTCAATTGCTCCGCGGAGTTGATACCCTCAACCTCATCGGAGTCATCGGCAGGCACCACCGAGACTCGCAATCCCCTGTTATGCATTATCTTAACCATGTCGGTCAGGTAGTACTCGCCCTGCGCGTTCTGGTTGCCCACCAGCTTTATCGTCTCAAACATCAGCTTGTTATCGAAGCAGAAGGTCCCCGTGTTGAACTCTCGGATCTTCAGTATCTCGGCGGTAGCATCCTTGTCCTCCACGATCGCCTTGAGAACGGAACTATCCCCCTCGCGAATGATTCGGCCATAACCGGCGGCGTCTTCAACGATGGCCGAAAGACAGGTGGCCGAAGCCCCGGTCTCGGCATGCGTTTTGAACAGGTGTTCTATCGATGCAGCCGACAGAAAAGGCACGTCACCCAGCGCCACCAGAGTGGTGCCGTCAAAATCGGCCATCGATTCTTCGGTCATCAAAACAGCATGCCCGGTCCCCAATTGCTCTTTCTGCCAGGCGAACGACACCGGGTAACCGGCCAGCTCCTCCTCAACCAGCTCCCCTTTGAAGCCGACTACCACCACCAATCGGTCAAAATTGAGTGTTGTCAGCGTATCTATCAGAATGCTGATGATCGACCGGCCGTGAATGCGATGCAAAACCTTGGGCAGGTCGGACTTCATGCGCTTGCCTTTCCCCGCGGCAAGGACTATCGCAGCTCTTTTGTCCGTCATTTATGCTCCAATGAAGATTCAAGCTCCCCGGGAAGGAATTACAGGTTAAGCTTCGAGGGGTCGGTTCTTGCCGTCAACGTGGACTATTATCGGTTTGAACCCGGCGGCCTCTTTCTTTTCCACGAGGCCATAGGCAAGTATGATTACCAGGTCGCCGCGGACGCCTTTACGGGCCGCGCCGCCGTTAAGCGCAATATCTCCGCTGCCGGCTTTGCCCTCGATGACGTAAGTCTCGAAGCGTTCACCGTTATTGATATTCACCACCTGTACTTTTTCATACGGCAGCAGGTCGGCGGCCTTGATAAGGTCGGCGTCAATGGTGATGGACCCAACATAGTCCAAATTCGCGTCCGTCACCGTGGCGCGATGTATCTTCGATTTACAGATTGATATCAACATATCTTCAGCAAGTACGCGCTACTTCCCACAACCTGCAATTATAACCAATCTCCGCGATTACGCAAGTGCTTTGAGCTTAACAACTGCGCACCAATTCCCCTCATTAACGACCCTCGCCCTGAAAAGGTTCCACTACCCTCTTCCCGCGAATCGCCGACCATCAAACCCGGCGCCCGTTACGGCTTGATCTGTACCCAGTTACGGGCCGGGTATATCTCCAGCTCCTCGCTCACGTGCTCGATCGCCTCCACCAGGTTCTTCCAGCTGACCAGGTGCTTCGCCTTGGTTCGCGCCAGCCAGCGGTACTCGGTGTTCTCCGGCGAAAGCTTCACCCCGACATCCGGCGGCACCACGGCTACAATCAACGGCAATATCCAGATCGAGTCGCATTCCGGCTCATAGAACTGGACCAGGTATTCCGTGGCCCACATAGCCGAGGCCACCAGGCCGGTTTCCTCTTTCAACTCGCGGGCCACTACCTGGGCCACACTTTCATCACCACGCTTGCCGCCGGTCATAAAACCCCAGCATCCAGCATACGAGACGTCTTCGGCTCTCTTCAGTATCAAAAACTTCCAGCCGTCGTCGTCCTTTTTGACCACCGCCACGTTTACGCCCGGCGATTCTATTTTGATATTCGTTTCTTTACTCATAATGCGTAATTCCCTGCTATCGACTTACTGAGTAACGTTTACTTTCGCTAATAAATAATTCCGCCCCTGTAAATCAATGATAAA
>CBFCYQ010000053.1:0-14497 GCA_965602205.1 uncultured bacterium
AAATATCGATATTCTCGAAACCGTAGAAGAGATATAGGCAGCTAACACGGGGAGCTCTCAGAGCTTCACCTTGTGGAACTGGCTCGCCGAAATCCAGAGCCCTCCGGAATCACGACACACCGGAGGGCTTTGCTGTATGGACACAGCCGGCCGGGAGCCGCATGCGGCGGAGGGGAGGCCCCGAACGGTTCGGTGTCACTGCTCACGGGCGCTACGCTGAGCACCCGACGAGACGTAGCGTGCAAACTGAGGCGTTGCTTTTTCCCTGTAGGTGGTCCCCACCCTTATAATCATGAGCGCGGCCACATCTTCCCTGACAGCCACGTCATAACCGGCATCCGGTCCAAGGACGTATAAAGCCGTGGCCATAGCATCAGCGTAAGCACATTGGTCGTGAATGACGGTGACCGAAACCAGGTCGTAAGTCACCGGTCGCCCCGTCCTGGGGTCGATAATGTGCGAATATCGAACGCCGTCCACTTCGAAGTAGTTACGGTAATCGCCGGAGGTAGCCATGGCGGCGTCGTTCAAAGAAACGATTTTCCCCACTCCAAACGTACTGTCGGGCGCGGCAATACCCACCTGCCAGGACTGGTTTTCAGCGTTGGTTCCTCTGGCCATGATCTCACCACCGATTTCTATGAGGTAGTCGTCTATTTGCAGCGAATCGAGGTAGGCCGCGGCCCTGTCGACACCATACCCTTTAGCGATGGCTGACAGGTCGCATGATACTTTACCCATCGTTTTCCTGATTGCGGGCGGGGCAAGCCTCACCGAGAGTTTCTGATACCCGCAGTGACTCCTTAGCTCCGCTATTTTCTCCTGGCCGGGGACGCCGGGGTCGCCCTTCTTCGGACCGAACCCCCACAGATTGACCAGCGGCCCGACCGTGACGTCAAAGGCCCCTTCCGTCATCTTGCTGATGGTCAGGGCTTCATTTATCAGTCCGGCGGTACTGCCCGAGACGGCAAACCAGTCGGTTTTTCGACTTCTGTTAAAACGCGATATCTCCGAGTTTTTGTCGTATATCGACATCTCGCGGTTGATTCGTGCGAAAAGGTTGTCGAGATCCGTCTTGATTCGGGCCGCGCGCCGTTTGGATAATCGCGGGGACCCGGCGATTTGTATAGCGTAAGTGGTGCCCATCGTCAGCCCGCCGATAACCGTCGGTTCGCGGTCCTCTGGAGGGCCGGAGCAGGTGGCTGCCAACAGCCCTGCCGCCACCAACAAAGCGGTCGAATGGTATCTCAAGGCCCGGCTCAACCGGAGCCGGTGTATCTTACTCAAACTGATTTCCGCCATCCTGAGCCCAATATAAGGCTGTCCGCCAGCAATCGGGAAGAGCTTTGTTGAAAAGTTCCACGATCGATTGTCTGGAGCGGAGTCGATTTCCGCAACTGCCCGGTCGGAATCCCTGACACATTTTGAGTTTGCGGCCCGTTACAGAATCTCTACTTTGTAAGCAGTGCTCAGCATAGTGCGATCACATCAAAGAGTCGGCATAGCCTGCGGCCGTGACGTGTGCCGAAGCCCGGATTCAGGCCGTGTTGGTGAGGAGTTATGGATAAGTTAGTTTATCTGCGCGACCTGGTGGTGATTCTAAGTTTTGGGTTGCTCATAGTCACCGTATTTCACCGGTTCAAACTCCCATCGATAGCGGGTTTCATTCTGTCCGGGTTATTGGTGGGACCGCAGGTTCTGGGGCTGATTGACGATGTGCATCAGGTCGAAGTTCTTGCCGAGGTCGGCGTTGCCCTGCTTCTGTTTGGAATCGGGCTGGAACTCTCGCTGGAAAAACTACGGCGCCTGTGGAAACTGATTTTAACGGGAGGAATGCTCCAGGTCGGTCTGAGCATTCTGGTGGCCTATGCAGTCTCCAGGTATTACGGGTTGCCCAACAATACGGCTGTGTTCATCGGTTTCCTTCTGGCTTTGTCGAGCACCGCTATCGTTCTCAAGGGATTGCAGCAGCGGGGCGAGGTTGATGCTCCGCACGGACGCCTGACACTGGGAATACTGGTCTTCCAGGATTTCAGCGTGGTGCCCATGATGCTGGTTATCCCCGCGTTGAGTGGCCGGGGACCTGTCGCCGGCGACCTGCTGGGCACCCTGGCGCAATCCGCCGCCATAATAGTCGGGGTGCTCTTGGCCGCGCGTTTCATCGTTCCCCGATTGCTGAATCTCGTCGCTAGGACTCGGCAAAGACAACTGTTCATTCTTGCCATTTTCCTCATCTGTATTGGCACGGCGTGGCTGATAACAAGTTCAGGGGCCTCGCTCGCCATCGGGGCTTTTCTGGCCGGGCTGGTCGTTGCCGAGAGCGAATACCGGCACCAGGCGCTGGCGGATTTAATCTCGTTTCGCGAGGTCTTTACCAGCCTGTTCTTCGTATCGGTCGGCATGTTGCTCGTTCCATCCATTATCATCGAGAACATCGTGCTGATCATGATCCTCCTGGTGGGAATAATGGTAGGGAAGTCCGCCGTTGTCTTCGTGACGGCTATGCTCCTGCGGCTGCCCCTAAGAGTGTGCTCGTTGACAGCCGTGGCGCTGGCGCAGGTCGGCGAGTTTTCCCTGGTTCTCATGTTCGCCGCCCAGGGCACCGGTCTGATCGAGAAATCGTTCGAAAGTTCCCTGATCTCGGCCGTTATTCTTTCCATGTTTTTAACCCCCTTCCTCATGTCGCTCGGCCCGCAACTGGCCGCTGGGGTGGGCAAACTGCGCCGGCTGACGCGCCCTCTTGAGGTGGCTCCCGCTGAAGAGGCCGCCGAGGTCGTGCGCTCTATGCGCGACCATGTGATCATCGGCGGATATGGGTTCGCCGGCCGTGAACTCGCCCGTGTCCTTACCGCTGTCAATATCCCGTTCGTGATTGTCGATCTCAACGTCGAGAATGTGAGAAAAGCGTCCAGGGAAAGCGGCCGGGCCTTTTTCGGCGATGTGACCAGCCATGAAGTACTGGAGCGGCTCGGCGTCGCCTACGCCAGGGAATTCGTGCTCCTGATCAACGATCCCGGCGCCATCGAGAGGGCTGTTCGGGTCGCTCGCAAGCTGGCTCCTGATCTGACTATCCTCGTGCGCGCTTATTACCTGCTTGATATCGAGCCGCTACTCGCTGCCGGCGCTGATGATGTCATCCCGGCTGAACGGGAAGCCGCTGTGGAGGTCGCCTCTCGTTTGCTGCACAGGCATCAGGTCGACCCGCAGGAAATTCTCTTACGGTGTTGCCAGATCCGTGATCGCACTGAAGATGACGATAAGTGACAGAAGGTGTCACCCGTCGAATCGCTGGCGGGTGCCGCGATAGAGGTCGGTCAACTCTCAGCAATCTTCAGAACCACAAGCGATAAGGAGTGAAAACCCGTGCGCGGCCCCGTGCAGGCCTGCCGCCGAGGCTTGCCATATCTGTTTATAATAACTCGCCGAAAACAGGATAAATACAGTATCACATAAAAACTTTTGTGACAACCGCTTTGGTGACTCTCCTGTCACTTAGATTGTGAAAATTTTCTCTTGCCCCGAGGTCCTGCTTCATATTATATATAGATAGTACTATTCGGCTTAGGTTGGCCGTTCCATGGGAGATGCCGATGGCTCGGTGGAGAAGACGCTCGCTTTGTTTGTTTGGAGTCGTCGCAATGAACGTTCGGGGGCTCGGGGTTGGCTATCATCACATTACCTGCAGAAGTAAGTGAGGGTGTAATATGACCGACAAGGACCGCGATAAAAAAGAGAGCTGGGAGAGCATCTTCTGGCGCTCCCATAAATACAACGAACGCATCAAACTCAAATCCGGCTCCTACCTGCGTTCCTTCTGTCCCTTCTGTGAAAAAGAATTGACACGAGATAACATGATCCACCTGGAAGTGGTCAATCCCGACGGCGAGTGCGGCTGGGTGGAGTTGAGCGCCTACCTCAACTCCTTCGAGCGGAAAACGGACATAAAACTCCCCGAAGGACAGGAAGTCAAAGACCTGCGGTGCCCCCATTGTCACCATTCGCTGAAAGTTGAGGGCAAACACTGCGGTCTCGGTGATGACCATGTCGCCGGGTTCTTCATCGGTGTCAGCAACACCCGGGTTCCGTTTTTCATCTGCATGCGTGAAGGTTGCCATTGGAATAGCATTTCGCCGGATGATGAGAGTCAGATTATTTTAGATGATAGTCATGAGTGGTAATATTCGTCATCACGCCAAACCCAGTCGGCCCGGGCCGCTCTTGGCGCTCACCGTTGCGGCCGCCCTGGCCGGCATCATCGGCTTCTGGGCGTCCGGCGAGTCGGCGGATAGCGGCCGTTTTTACCTGCGGAATTCAGGAGGCGCCGTGCTTTTCGAGCACGACCGCCACGTCGAAATGTCCGACGGCTGTGTTGCCTGCCATCACACCCTGCTGCTGTCGGATGAGCGACAGGATTGTGCGGACTGCCATGGTGACGAGGTGGCGGCTGAAGACTTTGAACACTCCGATTTCATGCAGATAGATGCTCACACCTGCCAGACTTGCCACCAGGCCGACGATTCAAGGCAGGCCGGTTCGTGCCGCGACTGCCACCCCGATGCCCAGGAATCGGACCAGGCAATCGTAGCTTGCGGCGAATGCCATGATGACGATTATACGGCCGATGCTCTGGGGCACGACGAGATGCAGGAGATACACGGGCAGAGCTGTGAGGGCTGCCATAACGCGCGGCCTGTCGGCGGCGTTTACCACGAACAGTGTAACCGATGTCACTTCAACGAGAAGCGGGAGACGTTCGCCGCCGGGGACGGTTCCGCCCGCTGTGAGAGGTGTCATCTGAAATGAAGCGAAAAACCAGGATACAAAAATGAGTCTGATTGCCGAGGTCTTCAAGCCCCTTGGCCACGTGCCGAAATTCACCGAATGTCACGATGACATATCCTCGGTCGTGGAACCCGACCAGGTCATAATCCCGCTCGAGTACCCCGGCCAGGTTCTCTATAAACCGCTGGTTCAGGCCGGTGACAAGGTGCGAAAGAATCAGATAATCGGCCGCTCCACTATCGGCAACTGCGTGCATGCATCCGTAAGCGGGACCGTCCAGGAGATAAAAGCGATATGGACGGCTCGAAGCTTTAATGTCCCGGCGGTGGTTATTGAGCGCAACGGGCAGCCGCCTCTGGAAGTCGATGAGCTCTTCAATCAGTACGGTGTCTCTTTTCAAAGAGCCACGCGCGCCCAGCGGCAGATGGCGCTCGGGGTGGTGTCGCCCTGGACCATGCCCGGAAAATTTCACCACGAAGAATCCGTGGAGGACTTTCCCGAAGTAAGGCAGATAGTTATCAAGGGCGCCAACGAAGAGCCCAGTATTTTTGCCTTCGAGTTGCTGCTGCGCCACCAGGTGGAAAAAGTTGCCGTCGGTATGAAAATGCTGACCGCCATCGCACCCAACGCCGCCATCTGGTTGACGACGCCAAAAAATATGGTGGCATGGGCAAAGGAAAAACTGGGCGGCAGTGTAAATGTGGCCGGCATACCCGACAATTATAAACATCGCATTGAGCGTCTGGTGGTGCCTCGTGTGACCGGGGTTGATGTTCCCAACCTGGTTCCTTATCGAAAGATGGGCGTGGCCGTCTTGTCGGTGGAATATCTTCTGGCGATGGTCGACGCTCTGGACGGCGCCGGGCCGTTCGTCGAAAAATATGTGACTGTCGCCGGCTGCCGAATCCCCTCGCCGACGACCGTCCGCGTCCCCATCGGCACTCCCATAAAGGCGGTTCTCAAAAAACTGGCCCTGGACGAAGGCGACCACGTGCGTCTGCTGGTAGGGGGGCCGATGAAAGGGATCGCCCAGTACAGCCATGAGACGCCGCTCACGAAATCAAGTCACGGCATTTACCTGATGCCGGAGGAATCGATCCCGAAGGACATCAATCTGACCTGCATCAACTGCGGTCGCTGCACCCGTTCCTGCCCCATGAACCTGCAGGTCCATCTGATTAACCGCTATGTTGAATACGGCCTGCTGGCCGAGGCCAGGGACTATCACCCCGAAGTCTGCACTGAGTGTGGTTTGTGCGCCTACGTCTGTCCGTCGCATCGGCCCCTGGTGCAATTGATTCAGATGTGCAATCAATATGATGGATAAATCGATGAACGACAGAAGCGAACGATTGAATGTTGCCTCCAGTCCCCATTGGCGAGACCGTAGCGGTTTGGCCGGTACCCATAAGCTGTGGTTGCTGGCTCTCCTGCCGGCCGTTGTCGCCGGCCTGTGGCTCTTCGGCTGGCAATCAGTCCGGGTGCTGGGCCTGGCGGTGACCTTCTCCGTCTGTCTGGATGCCCTGGCCGGATATGTAGTGCCGTCCAAGGATAAGACCACCAACTGGAGCAGTGTTGTCATGGCGGTCATTTTCGCTTTCTTGATGCCGTGCAACGCTCCCTGGTGGCTCATACTGGTCGGATGCTTTATCATGATCGTGCTGGCTAAACGACTCTTCGGAGGCGTCGGCGCCTACATGGTGCACCCGGCCCTTCTCAGTTATGCCATGCTGCTGGTGTCATGGCGCGATCGCTTAGACTACACCGCCTCCCTGGTGTCCCTGGACTGGGGCGTTAAAATGATTGAGCCCGTGCGGCTGGTCAGGACCCTCGGGGGAAACGCCGAGCACCTTTACCAGTGGCAGGACCTGCTGCTGGGAAGACAGGTGGCCGGAATCGGTAACGGCCTGGTGCTTTATTTGCTGGCCGGCGGTCTCTTTTTGCTGCTGACCAGAAAAGTACCGTGGCAGATTCCCCTGGGCTTCGTGGTGGGCAACCTCTCTATGTCAGGAATTCTGTACCTGGTGGACCCGGTCCGCTATGCCTCGCCACTGTTTTATCTCCTGGCCGGCGGCACCGTTTTCGCCGCCTTTTTCCTGGCCACCGAGTATACCACCTCGCCGGTAAACAGAATACCGATGCTCATCTATGGCTTCATCGGAGGCGTCCTGCTGATTTTGATTCGAGCGTTCTCCACCTACACCGACGGAATCGTTTTCACTATCCTACTGATGAATCTCTGTAGTCCGCTTCTGGACCGCATCCGGCCCCGGGTCTACGGAGTGGAGGCGGCGCAACATGCGTGAGATACTCAAACTGGTTGTCGTTCTTAGTGTAATCTGCGGCGTCTCGTCGGCAGCCCTCACTCTCACGCGGCACTCCCTGGCCGATCGCATAGAGAAACAGAGCGACCTGTATGTGCGGGGGCCGGCCCTGGAACGGCTCTTCGCCAGGCCCGCCGGTGATCTGCTCGACAACAAGGTCAAAGTCGACCTCGGCGAACAGCTTTATCCCGCTTTCTATGTCAGGGAGGGTACCCGCGTAACCGGGTTAGCCCTGGAAGCTCCCGGGACCGGCGGCTACGCCGGCGATATAATAATAATGATCGGAATTGACCTTCCGAACGAGCGTATGCTTGGCATGGAGATCATCCAGCACAGCGAGACCCCCGGTGTGGGCTCCCGTGTGGAAAAAGCCGGATTCCGCAAACAGTGGACCGGCCTGCCGATCATCGAACCCGTAGAGCTCCGCTCCCGGGGAGGGCAAATAGATGCTATCAGCGGCGCTACCTATTCCTCGAAGGCGGTGGTCAACGGCACCAACCGGATTATTGAACTGGTCAGTCAACATAAGGATAAAATCCTCGCTGCCATCGAGGCTGAAGAAAACTGAACATAGCCTCGCCTCGGCGGGGCAGGCGGTAAAATGAGCTATAAGAAAATATTGTTCCATGGATTGTGGAAGGACCTGCCGCCTTTTCGCCTGGTTCTGGGATTATGCCCCGCTCTGGCCGTTACCTCCTCCGTCGAAAACGGCCTCGGTATGGGACTGGCGGTGATTTTCGTGCTCGTCTTTTCCAACATGTTTATTTCCATGCTGCGCAAATTCATTCCCGACAAGGTGCGGATAGCCTCCTTCATCGTCGTCATTGCCACTCTGGTGGTTATTGTCGAGATGACCATGAAGGCTTTCTTTTTCCCCCTTTCGCAGCAACTCGGCATCTATATTCCCCTGATTGTCGTCAATTGCATTATCCTGGGGCGGGCCGAAGCCTTTGCGTCGCGGAATCCCGTGCTGCTGTCCATGGTGGATGGGCTGAGCGTCGGTGTCGGCTTCACGATATCCTTGATCGCCATCAGTTCGGTGCGGGAGGTGCTTGGTGCCGGCACCTGGTTCGGCATGCGGGTCGTCTGGGACGGCTTTGAGCCTTTTCAATTTATGGTCAGGGCGCCCGGTGCCTTTATCTGCCTGGGTGTTTTCCTGGGGCTCATGAACGCTTACAGTCGTAAGCGCGGCGAGTTGTTTATACAGACTTAGGAGTGAACAATGGATCTGGTTTATCTGGCAATCGCGGCCATCTTCGTAAACAACATTTTGCTCGCCCAGTACCTGGGAAACTGCCCTTTCTGCGGCGTATCCAAAAAGCTCAACACCGCCGTCGGAATGGGCGTGGCCGTCATTTTTGTCGCGACCCTGGCGTCTATTTTTACGTGGATGGTTTCTCGCTACATCTTGGTGCCCTATAACATGGAATTTATCCGGACGCTGGCCTTTATTCTCATTATTGCCGCGCTGGTTCAGTTCGTCGAGATATTCATCAAAAAGCAGAGCAAGAGTCTTTACAACGCGCTGGGCATATACCTGCCCCTGATCACCACCAACTGCGCCGTCATGGGCATCGCCCTGCTGAATATCAAACACGAGTTTGGTTTTGTCGAGATGGTTGTTTTCTCCTTTGCCAGCGCCGCCGGTTTTGCCCTGGCCATCGTCCTGTTCGCCGGAATACGGGAGCGGATGATGATATCGCCGGTGCCGCGTGCGATGCGTGGAACCGCCATTGCACTGGTCACCGCCGGGATCATGTCGCTGGCGTTTTTGGGTTTCGTTGGTATGGTTGACTGAAGGAAGGTAGATTAAGACTATGTGGATGCCGGTTTTCGTCTTGGCGGGTATTGGGTTTATCGCGGCCGTGGGCCTGGGAATCGCGGCGAGAATATTCTATGTCAAAGAAGATATCCGCATCAAGGGTGTCATGGATCTTCTCCCCGGCGCCAACTGCGGCGGCTGCGGTTATGCCGGCTGTGCCGCCTGCGCCGAGGCTATCGTTAAAGAAGAAGCTGAAACCAACGCCTGCGTGGTCGGCCAGACCGAGGTGTCCTTCCAGGTGGCGGAATATCTGGGTATAAAACCCAAGGACACCGAGCCCCATGTCGCCTGCCCGGAGTGCCAGGGTGGCACCAGGGCTTCGAGGAAGTACGATTACTCGGGTTTTGACGACTGCCGGGCCGCCATGCTCTACTACCACGGCCCGGTGGCCTGCCAGCACGGATGTATCGGCCTCGGGACATGTGTCAAGGCCTGTAAGTTCGGCGCTATCACGATGGGGGAAAATCAACTGCCGCAGTTCAATCCCAATCTCTGTGTCGGCTGCGGCGAATGCGTACGCGCCTGCCCCAAAGGGATTATATCCCTCATATCCGAGAAGGCCAAAATCCTCCACTGGAATCAGTACACCGAATGCCTCGCGCCCTGCCGCCAGAAGTGCCCCGCCCAGATAAATATTCCCAAATATATCCAGCACATCAAAAACGGTGAATTCGCCGAGGCTCTTCTGACTATCAAAGAATGCAACCCGATGCCGCTCAGCACCGGCCGGGTGTGCCCCGAACCCTGTAACCTGGCCTGCCGACGCACCCTCAACGATGAACCGGTCGCGATCAATTATCTCAAGCGCTTTTCAGCCGACTGGGAGTACCATTCCGGAAGGCGGCTTCACGTTCCGGTCGCCTCCGCTACCGGCAAAAAAGTGGCTGTCATCGGCGGTGGTCCGGCCGGCCTCTCGGCGGCTTACTACCTCCGGCGCCTGGGCCACCAGGTTTCGATCTTTGAGAAACTGCCCGCTCTCGGCGGTATGCTCCGCTACGGGATTCCCGAGTATCGCCTCCCCAAGAAGATCCTTGATTGGGAAATTGAAGGCATCCTTGAGTTGGGCATCACGGCTACCTGCGATGTCGAGTTCGGCAAGGACTTCACCATGGACTTTTTGCGCGCGGAGGGATTCGGCGCCATCTTCCTGGCCGTCGGGGCATGGAACGAACATGAACTCAAAATCGAAGGCAACGACCTGGAGGGGGTCTTCAGCGGCATTGCTTTCCTCGAGAAATTTCACCGCGGAGAGAAAATTCACCTGGGCGAGCGCATTATCGTCATCGGCGGCGGCAACACCGCCATGGATTGCGCCCGCAGTTCTCTCCGGCTCGGGGCCAAGAGCGTGGCGATTGTATATCGTCGCTCGCGCGATGAAATGCCGGCCAACCCGGCGGAGATCGTCGCGGCCGAGGAAGAACAGATCGAGTTTCGCTTCCTGTGCGCGCCCAACAAAATTTTTGGCAGCAACGGCGCCGTGGCGGGCCTGGAGGTGCAAGGCATGAAACTCGGTGAGCCCGACCCCAGCGGCCGCCGAAGACCGGTACCGATCGATGGCGCCATCGACAACATGGAGTGCGATATGATAATCCAAGCCGTCGGACAGTTCCCCGACCTTGATTTCCTGAAAGCGGATGGCTCGCCCGATTTGCAGACCACCAAGTGGAATACCATTGACGCCAGGGAAGATACCCTGCAGACCGACGTACCCTATATCTTCACCGGTGGCGACTGTTTCACCGGACCCGGGCTCATGGTCGAGGCCATCGGCGCCGGCCGCTATGCCGCCCGTTCCATCCACTACTATCTGATGGATGGCGAGATTCCGCCTGTTGAAGACCGCCAGAAAAAGTTTATCGAGGACTCTTTACACCAGTCAATAATCGGCGTGACCTCAAAACCGCGCGTCCATGAACCGCTTGTCACCCTTGAAGACCGCCTGGGTACTTTCAAGGAAGTGGAAGGGACTATCGATGAGGAGGATGCCCGGTACGAGTCGACACGCTGTTTGAGATGCGGTATATATTGCTACGATCAGGATATGGAGAAACTCGCGGAGCAGGAGCAACAATCCGGCGCGACCGTATAAACATCCCGCCGGTGCCCGCATCCGTCGAGATTCCGACGATGTATCTTTTGTGAGACAACTGGAGGTTAGTCGAAGATAAAGTGAATGGCGGTCGCGAAAGCCGTTTCGGCTGCCGCGAAGTCCCGGATGATTCAGCGGCGGGTTGTCTTGGCGCGTACCGCTCCGTATTTTTGGGCAAAGACTATGCAAGTGTTCGTTTTCATATCTTTAATAGTGGGACGCAATCATGGATGTCAATTTACCTGGAATAGTGGTTACCGGGGCTTCCGGCTTCATCGGACGTAATTTTCTGGAGGCCATGTCCGACAGGTTCCGCCTGTTCTGTATGGCGCGGCGCTCGCAGAAGGAAGCGGGGATTCCCAAGCATGATAACATCAACTGGACCCAGGTGGACATTGCCAAGTGGGACACTCTTCGCGACGTGGTACGCTGCATAAAGAACAACGGCGGCGCCGACTACGTCATTCATCTGGCGGGGTACTACGATTTCAGCAACAAGGATAATCCTGAGTACGAACGGACCAACGTCAACGGAACGCGTAACGTTTTGAAACTGGCCGAGCAAATAGGTACCAGGCGCTTTCTCTTTGCCAGTTCGCTGGCCGCCTGCAAGTTTCCGTCAAGGGATAATGTCGTCAACGAGGACAGCGTCCCCGACGCGGCGTTCCCATACGCGCGGAGTAAGCGCCTGGGAGAACAAATGATGGGCGAGTACACCGAGTGGTTTCCGTGCGCCGTTGTCCGGCTCGCCGCCGTGTACAGTGATTGGTGCGAATATCCGCCGGTCTACGTCTTTCTCAATACCTGGCTGTCAGACCGCTGGAACCGACGCATACTCGGCGGTCGCGGGAAATCGGCCGTCACCTACATTCATGTGCAGGACGTGATCAGGTTCTTCCTCAAGGTCATCGAGAAGAGCGACGATCTGCCGCGCCTGTGCACCCTCATAGCCAGCCCCAGTGGATCGGTCTCCCACAACGAACTCTATCGGACAGCCACCAGGTACTATTACGGCAGGGATATAGCTCCCATCAGAGTGCCCAGGCTTCTGGCCACTCCGGGAATGGTTCTCCGGCACACCGTCGGTCAGGCCTTCGGCAACCCTCCTTTCGAACGCCTGTGGATGGCCGCCTACATCGATAAGAAACTCAACGTGGATGCCTCCAACTCCCACCAGCTCCTGGACTGGGCCCCGACCCCCCGCCTGGACGTCCGGCGGCGCTTGCTTTTCCTGATGGAAAACATGAAAAACCACCAGGATGCCTGGCACCTGCGCAATGAACGGGTACTGAGACGTGTCGCCGAGCGCCCGAACCTGACCATGTACTACGTCATGGTCGAATCCCGCGACGCCGTGGTCGACGATATCCTGGCTGCCGTCACCGCGCCCGAAAATGCCTCGCGCTTCAGCCATTACCAGAAAATGGATCGAGACGTTCTCCGCTGGTACATCACGCTGGTGTATCAGATAATCAGCACCGTCGTGCGTACCCGGGATCGCATACTCATGCGCAACTATGCGGAGGTCATCGCGCACCGCCGCTTCATCGAGGGCTTCGACGAAGCCCAGGTGCGTGATTTCCTGCTCACCGCGGGCGGCATCATCAGTGAGGTGCTTAAAACGAAACCGGAGTTGAGCGACATCAGCCAGCGCATCTATGATTACATCGATATGACTTTCCAGTTGGCGGTGGATGAAATTGAAGATTCCTACGAATTTCTGGCGGCCCAGTCACCGCAGTACCTTGACCAAATCAGGACGGTGGCCCTGCCGGCCAGCAGCGCCGACCTGGAGCGCATGGTACACCGCCTTGAGGATATCTGCCAGGATATGCTGGACGATCGCCTGAGCGACGGTGCCCGAAAACTGCGCGAAGGCTCCGTGTCCTGAGCGGTTTCTCACCGCCGCCCGGCCCCTGTTCGCTCGCAACTGTCCGATGAATCTGTCCTGCGTGGGCGTCCGCGGCCCGTTATTCGAAGAACGTAAGGCCTTTGCGCGAGACGGTGATGGCGCGCGGTCTCTGCGCTCGCTTCACCTTATTCCGGTGAAACCGCTTGACAGGCGACCGGCCACAGGCTATCGTTAAGCTGGAACCTCGATCATCTTATGCATTATCAAGGCCTCGCGAGGGCGTTGTTGTCTTCCACAATAATAGTCTCTCCGTAAAGTACAGGTCTACAAGTCCGCTACAATCACAGGGAGGAGGTGATACGCCGGTCGTGGCAGTTCTAAGACTCTTGCCTCTGCCGCGAACGACTCCGTCGTGACAGCCTGCCGTGTGCACTGTTTTTGACCCTGCGGCAGAGTGTTCTATCGAAAAGAAGCACGGCTATCTTTCTTTACTAATAATTTTTTGTTTACATCAGAGGTGTTATTATGTCAAGGAAATTCATAATAACGGCATGTAGCTTGTTGCTACTAATGTCCATGAGTGCCTTTGCCCAGAAGGACATGAAGGACACCAAGGCACTCGGTACATTCTGCGCGTTATGCGAATTCTCGCTAACCGACGATTCGACTTATTTCTACGGTCAATCAACCCACGCCTTCCAATTCGACTCCGATTCCAAACAGGTCACGCGCCTGGAGGTAAGCTTTAAGGTAAATACCACCGGCGCGGTCACCTATACTATCAATCCCGTTTACACCGGCTACGGAAGTCTGGATACGACCTCGTTTGCGACTGATTCGGCCGTCTGGATTAACGTTGTTATTGGCAACGTTGGTGACACCGTGTTCAACGGCGAAACGGTCTTTGAACTGCTGGTCTCGACCGACGAATGTCTGCCCATCGGCGACAGCATCCTTATCGACGTCGGTGATCTGGCCGATTCCAGTTATTACAGCCTGTTTTTCGTTACCGGCGAACCCAACCAGCCGTACACGCCCGTCAAAATCGACGGTTTTTCCAAGATGTACGACCCGGAGGCGGTAGTTTCGGTCATCGGCGTCCCGGATGATCCCGAACTGCCCGATTCATGCCCCGGGCAGTACCCGGGCGATGTCAACGGCAGTGGCTATATCAGCATCGGGGATCTAACGTCCCTGAGCAGCCTGTTGAACTACAACACGCCGTTTCCTCAGCCGCTGCAGAACGCCGATCCCAACGGCGACTGCATCGTCAACTGGGACGATTGGTATTACCTGGAGGACTATCTCTTTATCACCGGCGATCCGCCTGTCGACTGCAGTTGCGAAGAAATGATGCAACTGGTTGACAGCAATGTCCTGGGTGGCGGCGTCAGTGTGCCCCTCTATCTTCGCGAGATAGATTTCGATTATCGGCTTGCGTATGATTTCACACTGTATCACCCGCCGGCCCTGACCTATGCTTCGGTTGACACGACCTACTATTCCGGCGATGTCACGGTGTACCAACCGACCGACAGCACCCTTCAATTCTTCTTAACCGGCGGTGACATCGCCCATCCCCCTGATTCGCTCTTACCACTGCAGTTTCTTACGGTGAACTTCGTCAT
>CBFCYQ010000054.1:0-14308 GCA_965602205.1 uncultured bacterium
TACAATCAACTGGCCACCATCGGGATCAGAACCGATGCCGGCGGCAAGCTTGAGATCAGAAACAGTGCCGCTCTGGAGGAGGCTCTGAGCGAAAACCTCGACGACGTGGTCAGGCTGTTCACAACCTCCGGGGATTCCTCAACTAACGCTATCTCTTTCGTGTCGGCCTCCGACCAGGTCGCCTCCGGGCAGACGTACCGCGTTGACATAACCCGGGCCGCCACGCACGGCGGCTTCGAGGGAACCGCTATCAGTGATCCGGCCAGTGCGCCCCTGATACTGGATAGCACCAACAACCGTCTGAAACTGGTTGTTGACGGGTTGGTTTCGGAGGAGATCATTCTCACCGAAGGCACTTATCATTCAACGATGGATCTTATCAACGAAATCCAGGCAAAAATCGACGCCGACGACAAGATCGGTAACCGCGAGGTCAAAGTCGCCTGGGTCGATGACGGGAGCGGCGAAGGCCATATCCAGTTAACAAGCAACACTTATGGGGAAGCCTCGTACGTGAGGACGGTGGCCGACATTTCGAACGCCGCCTACCTGAGCCTGGGGCTCCTGCAGGGTACGCAGGTCAAAGGTCAAAACGTGCAGGGGACCATCAACGGCGAGGCCGCTGAAGGTTTGGGGCAGTTCCTCACCGGTAAGGAGGGCAACGCCACGACCGACGGACTGAAGTTGAAGATCACGCTCGATGAGAGTCAGGTCGTAGTCGGTGCGGAAGGCTCGGTCACGGTTACCAAGGGAGTGGCCTCCAAGCTGGGCGATATCGTCGACAGTCTGACCAGGGCCGGCGAAGGTACCTTCGACCGGAGGATCGGCAGCTACAAGAACCAAGTCGAACTCATTAAAGAGCGCATCGAAGATATCGACGCGAGGCTGGCCATCAGGCGGGAGTCTCTGCTGAAGAAATTCTACGAGATGGAAATAGCCCTGGGCAATTTCAGCGCCCAGAGCCAATACCTTGACAGCCAGCTGGCCTCACTTAACAACAACTGGAAATTTAACACCGATAAATCCTGAACCATTGGAGGCAGATTCCATGGACGGCAAGATCAGCAGCTACCAGAAAACCGACACGCTGGGTAAGTCACAACTCGACCTGGTACTGAAGGTATATGACGGGGCTATCGGCGCGTACCGGTCAGCCCGTGAAAGTTACGAGCAGAAGGACGCGTCGGCAGGGTATGAAAGACTCGAGCGGGCCAAGAAGTTCATCGTTCATCTTTACACGACTTTGGATCCCGAGGCCGGCGGTCAGATGGCCGACAATCTTGGCCGGCTCTATACCTTTGTCGTCACCCAGACCGACCTGATCGCCGCCACCAAAGATCTCACCCAGATTGACGATATAATTGAAATTCTGTCCAACCTGAGGGCCGGCTGGGCCGGAATCAAACAACAGGAAACGAAAAACGAAGCGACCGCCGCTCCCACTCCCAGGCCGGAGTTCCCCGACGGTCACTTCTCGACTTCAGGGTAATTATGACTTCGATCGACTATAATGCGCTTAAGCAGCTGGAGCGGGAACTGGTGTTTGTGCTCAAGGAGGAATACTCCTTTTATCAGTCTCTGTATATTAAACTGGATCAGCAACGCGACGCCGTCAAATTCAACAAGGACGAAGACCTGCTGGATCTCTTCGCCGAGATTGAACGCTGTCACGCGCGCATAAACAAATCAGACCAGAAGATCAAGGCTCTTAAGGAGCGCGACCCGGAATTATTCCGTATGGCCCTGGCTCTGCCGGAGGTAAAAAAGATTGTCAACAGCATGGCCGCGCTGGTGAAAAAGAACATTAACCTGGTGCAGGAGAGCGAAGACTACCTGAGGGAGAAATACGAGCGGATCAGATCGGAGCTGGGCGAACTTCAGAACAGTCAGAAGATTCTTCAGTATATTACGGCGACGCAGCAGTCGCCCCTCTTTATCGACGGCAAAAAATAAGATTGGGAGACATCTGTATATAAAGTAATCCGTATTCATCGACGATAGGAAGAAAAGAAGGTAGAGGTATGACGATAGGACCGTTGCGACCGGGTCGGCAACCGGCCGGCCGGATGGAGATACAGGGCCTCGATAAGCAGGGCAAGCGCCAACTGTCGGTCCGCGAGGCCGCTGAGGATCACGATCTTCGGGCAAGAAAAGAGATTGCAACACGGGCCGACGGGATACGCCGGACTCGGGATTCTGTGCAGTTGCGCCGCCTCCGGGCAGGCAGTTCGCAGACCGAGCATCGCGCGATTTACAGCAAGGAGGAGATACAAGGGCCGGACACCGGGCAGCCCGTCGCCGGTTCCCGGTTGCACGGAAACAAAGCGACCGGAGAACCAACTGAACTGGCAACTGGCGCCGACCGACTCCGCAAAATAGCCCGGCGAATTCAGCTAGGATTCTATGATCGTCCCGACATCAAGGCAGAGATTGCCGGCAGGATTTTGGATGAAATGGAAGGGAGTTCTGATTACGAGGATTAGAAGTGATCATGAGTACGACGACGATTGACAACAAGGTGAAGCGGGTGGTGTCGAACATTCGTAACCTGCCTACACCACCGATTGTGTTCCATCAAATTCAAAAGGTCATTAACGACCCCAATGTTAACGCGTCCCAGATAGCCACGATTCTGGCCGAAGATCCGGCAATGTCGGTCAAAGTGCTGAAACTGACTAATTCTGCGTTTTACGGCTTGAGCCGCGAAATCGACTCGGTCAAACAGGCTGTCGTCGTCGTTGGTTTAGAGGCCGTTAAGAATCTCGTCTTATCAGCGTCGGTCCTCGATATGTTTAAGGGCAATGATACCGACCAGGAATTTCAAGACAGATTCTGGCGCCATTCGCTGGCCACGGCCTTCTGCTGTCGCTTGTTGGCCCGCAGGGTGAAGACGCGCGGCATAGCCGATCCGGACGCGGCGTTCTCAGCCGGCCTGTTACATGATGTCGGCAAAATGGTCGTTTGCTGCTTTTTGCCTGAGGAACAGGCACAATTCAAAGAGGCCAGGGAAGCTGACCGAGAGTGTGCCGATCACGAGATCGAACAGCGACTTTTCGGTTATACCCACGCTGATATCGGGGGGTTTCTGGCGGTTCACTGGAAAATCCCGCAAAAACTTGCCAACGCCATCACCAGTCATCACTGCTTCGGGCAGGTCGATGCCGAAGATCCCGTGTCCCACATCGTCTATCTGGGCAACTATCTCGCGAAAAAAACCTTCTACGACCAGCCGGAACAGCATCTTGTGGGTACCATCGATCCACAGATGCTGGAGTATTTGCAGCTGTCCGAAAGCGATTTGGAAGGCTACAGCGAGGCCTTGCGAGAAGAGTACGTCAAAGCCGAGACCTTCATGCAAATGGCAGGGATCGGAGGGTAGGTAAGCCTGCCGAACCGATTGCCGATATTGACCTGACGACTGCCTGGAAGAAGCCGGGAACTTCAGTCCCCATCTGCCGGTTGTTCTCTATAACTTGTTAGTCCTCAAGGGCTTTTTCGCCCGGAGGGGTCAAAATAGGACTTGACATCTCGTGGTGAAGCGAATATACTGGAAATTCACGTCAGATTGCACTGACTTGGTAAAAAGGCATGTGTTGGGCGATTAGCTCAGTTGGTTAGAGTACTTGCTTGACATGCAAGGGGTCACTGGTTCAATTCCAGTATCGCCCACCATTATTGTTGACGCGGGTTAGACGGTACTGGTGAGTATCCGGTAATCCGCCTTTAATTATTGGCATCGGATCGGATGTAATGGAACAGGTTCAGATAAGGTTTCCGGACGGCACCGTCAAGGAATACAAACCCGGCAGTACCGGCCTTGACATCGCCAGGTCAATATCGTCGCGCCTTGCCAAGGAGGCCATTGCGGTCAGAGTCGACGGTGTTGTGCGCGATTTGACGATGCCGATTCCGGACGGTGCCCCTGTCGAAATCCTCTCATTCGACCACCCTGACGGTCGGGCTGTCTTTTGGCATTCCTCGTCCCACATCATGGCCGAGGCGGTCTTGGCGGTATTTCCCGAGGCCAAGCTGGCTATCGGCCCGCCGATTGACGAAGGCTGGTACTATGATTTCGAGGTGGAAAGACCTTTCTCCCCGGCGGACATCGAAAAGATAGAAAAGAAGATGGCCGAAATAATCAAGGCCGACGTCCCCTTCCGGCGTGAGGAGAAAAGCCGCCAAGACGCCATGGAATACTACCGTGCGAGCGGCGCCGACTATAAAGTGGAACTCCTGGAGGATCTGGAGGACGACACCGTCACGTTCTACTACCAGTCCGAATTCGAGGATCTGTGCCGGGGCCCCCATATTCCGCGTACCGGGATCATCAAGGCTTTCAAACTTACCGCCACTTCCGCCGCCTACTGGCGTGGAGATGAAAGGCGCCAGACGCTCCAGCGTATATACGGTGTGTCGTATCCCAAGAAGACGATGCTCGATGATTACGTGCGCCGCATGGAAGAGGCCAAAAAGCGGGATCACCGGGTGCTGGCCAAACAACTGGAGCTTTACTCTATCTCGGAAGAGGTGGGACCGGGCCTGATTCTGTGGCATCCCAACGGCGCGCGAATTCGAAACGAGATAGAAACATTCTGGCGCGAAGAACATTACCGGTGCGGCTACGACCTGGTTTTCAGCCCGCATATCGCCAACCTTGATTTGTGGCATCGCTCCGGGCACACCGATTTCTATAGCGAAGATATGTATAGCACCATCAAGGTCGACGAAAGAGAATACCAACTGAGACCGATGAACTGTCCCTTCCATATCAGCATGTACAAGGCTCGACTCTATTCCTACCGCGACCTGCCGCTGAGGTGGGCCGAGTTGGGTACGGTGTACCGCTATGAGCGGCCGGGGGTCCTTCATGGTCTGATGCGGGTGCGCGGCTTTACGCAGGACGATGCCCATCACTTCGTGGTCCAGGAAAAAATGGAAGAAGAGCTTGTCTGGCTTCTGGATTTCTGTTTGCACATACTTCGCTCCTTCGGTTTCACCGCTTTTGACATCTATCTTTCCACCCGTCCCGCCAAGGCGATCGGCGAAGAGGCGGACTGGCGCCGGGCCGAAGATGGATTGCGGCGTACTCTGGAGAAGGCCGGTCTCGAATATCGCGTGGACGAGGGTGGCGGCGCTTTCTACGGGCCGAAGATTGATATCAAGATAAAAGACGCTCTGAACCGCAGTTGGCAGTGTTCCACTATTCAGTTCGATTTTTCCTTGCCCGAACGCTTCGATCTTTATTATATTGACTCCGATGGTCAGCACAAGCGGCCGTATATGATTCACCGGGCGCTGCTTGGCTCCATTGAAAGATTTTTCGGCGTCTTGATTGAGCATTATGCCGGCAAGTTCCCGTTGTGGCTGGCGCCGGTGCAGGTCAAGGTACTGCCTATTACCGATGAGTTTAACGGCTACGGCTCCAAAGTCGTCGAAGAACTGAAAAAGAACGATATTCGCGCCGTCCTGGACGATCGGTCCGAGAAAATCGGAGCCAAAATCCGGGATGCCGAGTTGCATAAAGTACCTTACATGTTAATCGTCGGGGCCAGAGAGGCCGCGGCCGAGACCGTCGCCGTCCGAAAGCATGGCGCCGGTGACCAGGGCAGCAAGACTATCGGGCAGACAGTCTCGCTGTTGCAGGAAGAAATTGAAAGTAAAGGGTTGGTTGAACACTAACTGACAGGAGGAGTTCATAAGTAGCAAGGAATACCGGGTCAACAACCGGATCAGAGTCCCACTGGTGAGGCTTATCGGGCCGGCAGGCGAAAAGCTGGGAATCAGGCCTATTAAGGAAGCCCTTGACCGGGCTCGGGAGTACGAACTCGATCTGGTAGAAGTTGCCCCCAACAGCAATCCGCCGGTGTGCCGCATTCTCGATTACGGCAAGCTCAAGTACGAACTGGCCAAGAAAGACAAAGCCGCCAAGAAAAAGCAGCATGCGTTCCAGCTAAAGGAAATGTGCTACCGGCCAAAGATTGACGAACATGATTACGCCTTCAAGACCAAGCATGTTCGTGAGTTCATTGAATCAGGCAGTAAGGTCAGAGTGTATGTGATGTTCCGGGGCAGGGAAATGGCCTACACGGAACTGGGTAGAAAGATCCTTGACCGGGTTGCTCGGGAATTGGAGGACATATCCGTGATAGAGATGGAACCCAAGATTGATCGACGCAACATGTCGATGGTTTTAGCTCCCCGGCCGGAAATCCTCAAGAGAGTCCGGACCAGTACGGAACAGAAGACTGAACCGAAACAAGCCGAAGCGAAGAAGGAACTTAAAGAAGACCAGGAACAACAGGAGAAGACCGACGATTCCGTAGTTACCTCGGAATAGTCGTTCTGACGTGAACAATAGAGAAGGTAGATAATGCCGAAACTGAAAACACAACGAGGTGCCGCCAAGCGATTCAGGAAGACCGGCACCGGGAAGATTAGACGAAACAAGGCGTTCAGGACGCATATTATGACTAAAATGACGTCCAAGCGCCGCCGTCAGTTGCGGAAACCGACCCTGGTATCCTCGGCTGATATGGATAAAGTTAAACTGATGCTGCCATACTGATGGTCGGCTGGATTTGAAACAGGAGAGAAATCAGGATGCCTCGCGCAAAAAATAACGTGGCCGCGCACCGTCGACACAAGAAGGTGCTCAAAAAGGCCAGAGGAAATTACAATGCCCGCGGTAAGCTCTACCGTACCGCTCTTGAGACGGTTAACAAGGGGCTCAAATACGCTTACCGCGACCGCCGCAACAAGAAACGCGAGTTTCGGTCATTGTGGATAACCCGCATCTCGGCCGGCGCCAGAGAGTGCGGCACTAATTACTCGTCACTTATTTCGGGGCTGAAAAAAGCAGGTGTTAATCTGGACCGCAAGGTTCTGGCTGATATCGCCGCTCGTGATATGGCTGCCTTCAGCGATCTGGCAAAAATGGCCACCGGCAGCTAAGCCAGAAGTGTTACACTATGTCACTTCTGGAGGACGTCACTCACTTACAGGAAGAGGCCCTCGGGCAGATTTCAAAAGCTGAGTCACTCGACAGCCTCAACCAGCTTCGTGTCAAATACCTGGGCCGCAAAGGCTCCCTCACGGCCATTTTGAAGGGTCTTAAGGACCTGCCGGAGGAACAGCGCAAACAGGTCGGCGCGACCGCCAACAAGTGCCGGCTTACTCTCGAAAAAGAGATAAAGGCCGCACAGCAGAAACTGGCTGCTCCCGCCGATCGTGCCGTCTTCGATCCCACTCTGCCCGGTACGGCCAATCAGATCGGTGTAGCCCATATCATCACTCAATCCATCGGGGAGATGTGCCGCATCTTTTACGGGATGGGGTTCGAGATCGCTCGCGGTCCCGACGTCGAAACCGACCATTACAATTTCGAGGGGCTAAATTTTCCGCCCGACCACCCGGCCCGCGATATGCAGGATACGCTGTTCGTTGAGCATGGTCGACTCCTGCGTACGCATACTACGCCCGTGCAGGTGCGAGAACTTGAAAAACGAAAACCGCCTATTAAGATTATCACGCCCGGCAAGTGCTTCCGCAAGGAAGCCGTTTCCTCCCGGGCTCATGTAGCGTTCCATCAGGTGGACGGTTTTCTCATTGATGACGGCGTTACGATGGCTGACCTCAAGGGAGCGCTGGTGGCCTTTTGTAAGGCCTTTTTTGGCGAGGGACTGAAAATCAAGTTCCGACCGTCATTCTTCCCCTTCACCGAACCGTCGGCAGAAGTCGACATCGAGTGCTTCCTGTGCAGCGGCGAGGGTTGCACGGTGTGCAAAAACTCCGGCTGGCTCGAGATACTCGGTTGCGGCATGATTGATCCCAATGTTCTGGAGATGTCCGGCCACGATTCCGAAAGGTATACCGGCTATGCTTTCGGTATCGGAGTCGAACGGCTGGCTATGCTCAAGTACAAGATAAACGACATACGCCTATTTTATAATAATGATATCCGCTTCCTGCGGCAGTTTAAATAACTATGAAGATTTCTTATAAGTGGCTTGTCGAACTGACCGGTCTGGACTGGTCAGCCGAGGAAATGGGTGAACGTCTCACGCTGTGCGGTACCGCCTGCGAATATATAGAACCGACCGGTCAGTACATGGACAAAGTGATTGTCGGCGAGGTGACGGCGCTGTCAGCTATAGAGGGTGCTGACAAGATCAAGCGGGTTACGGTAAACCTGGGCGACGAGGCGCAGGAGGTCGTCTGCGGGGCGCCCAACGTGGCGGCGGGACAGAAAGTGCCGGTGGCGCTCGAGGGAGCCCGGTTGGCCGGCGGCTTTATCATCAAAAAAGCGAAAATCCGCGGAATTGAATCGGCCGCCATGATCTGCTCCGAAAGGGAACTGGGCTTATCACAGGACCATAGCGGCATTATGGTTCTGCCTGACGAGGCCGTCCCGGGGCAGTCGTTGCTGGAGTGTCTGGACTACGACGATTATATCCTCACTTTCGAACTGACTCCCAACCGCGCCGATTCGATGTCGGCTGTCGGCATTGCCCGCGACCTGGCAGCGCTGGCTTCAACAAAGATTAAGAGGCCGGCCTTTGAAATCAGGGAAGCCGCCGAAAAGGCCGCCGACCACGTCAAAGTGATTATCGACGATGCCGAGGCCTGTCCTCGATATGCGGCCCGCGTGATCAGAAATATCAAAATCCAGCCTTCGCCATGGTGGCTTCAGAAGAAGTTATTAACGGCGGGTATCAGGCCCATCTCGAATGTCGTCGACGTCACCAACCTGGTCATGCTCGAAACCGGGCATCCCCTGCACGCCTTCGATCTCAAACGCTTTGGCTCTGACGAGGTGGTGGTGCGGCGGGCTGATGCGGGCGAGAGGTTTTACACGCTTGATGGCAAGGAGCATGAACTTACTCCCGAGGTGCTGCTCATTACCAACGGCAAGACGGGCGTGGCGGCCGGCGGCGTGATGGGCGGCCTGAACTCCGAGGTGGAAGACGATACGAGTGAAATCCTGCTCGAGGCTGCCTACTTCAATCCGAAAGTAATCCGGAGGAGCCGCCGGGAGCTGGGCATGGTCAGCGAGTCTTCGATGCGATTCGAAAAGGGTGCCGACCCCAACGGCGTACCTTACGCCATCAATCGCGCTGCTTACCTGTTTCAGGAAGTCTGCGGAGGAGAAGTCCTCCAGGGCATCGTGGATTGCTATCCTAACGAAATTCACCCAAAAAAGATAACCTTCCGGCCTGCGCGCTGCAATAAGGTGTTGGGAACGGAAATTTCGGCAAAGAAAATAGAATCGGTATTCGTCGGACTCGAATTCCAGGTAGAGGACGGTGAAAAGCTGAGTGTGACGGTGCCCACTTTCAGACCGGATATCGAACGCGAAATCGATTTGATCGAGGAAGTGGCCAGGATAATCGGCTTTAACGAGATTCCGGACGCCGTCGAGAACATCGGCCCTCTTTACACGCCTCTCCACATCGATGACGCTTTTCGCGATAAGGTACAGGTAGTTCTGACCGGGGCCGGTTTCGACGAGATGCTGAACCACGGTTTGGCGGACAGCCGCACCGCTGAGTTTCTAAATCCCGGCATGCCCTTGCTGAAAATCGCCAACCCGGTCTCAGAAGAACTCAATGTGATGCGCAACTCGATGATACATACGGCCCTGAATGTGGTCGGCCATAACCTGGCCCACCGCAATCTGAATCTGCGCCTGTTTGAAATAGGTAAGTGTTACTTTCCCCCGAACGACCAGGGCGAGTGGCTGGAGGAGGAACGGCTGGTACTCGCCGTATCCGGCAATACGCCGGGCGGATGGCGTGACAAGCCCCGAGCACTCGATTTTTACGACCTGCGTGGGGCGATCGATCGACTGATGCAGCACTTGTCTTCGGGACCGATCGAGTTCAGGCCGCAAGAGGCGAGCTATCTGGAGGATGAGCTAGCCTTCAGCATCGATATGGACGGCCAACCGGTGGGGGAGGCCGGAATGATCTCCAAGGCTGTGCTCGATAAGCTGGGACTGAAGCAGCCGGTATACATGGCGGATCTGGCACTGTCTCCTCTGATGGCCGCAAGCCGGCGACGGGCTGTTTTTGAACCCCTGGCGATATATCCGTCGGCGCCTCGTGATCTCTCCATAGTGGTGGATGAGCACGTCAAGGTCGGCGAAATCATCGATCAGGTCCGGGCGACTGCCGGAGACCTGGCCGAATCGGTGGAGATCTTTGATTTGTACACCGGTAAGCAGATTGCCGGGAAGAAGAAATCGATCGCGTTTACCATTAATTACCGCTCGAGTGAGCGTAATTTGTCGAGCGAAGAAGTCGAGCAATTACAACAAGTTGTGGTTGGTATGTTGAAGCATAACTTTAACGCCGAGATAAGGGATAACTGAAAATGGCGGATAAGCTGGCGATGTTGTCGCAAAGGGTCGATGAGGTCCTCAAGCGTCTTGAGGAACTTCGGGCCGAAAACACCACGTTAAAGGCAGAAAACGTCAATCTCAGTTCAGAATTGAGTAAACTTAAAAAAGAGTACAGCGAGCTGACTCTGAACAAGAACGACCAGGCTGATGCTGTCCGAACCAGGTTGGCGAGCGTGCTGGAACGTCTCAATCAATTGGAAGCATTGTCTGCCTGAAGTTTTTTTGTTGACAATTGGCGTATCATACGTATTAAGATATTGTAAGCAAGTAGGATAGAGGAATACTCTAGATACCGGTATTTATTTGGTATAGCTATGGCTGCAGATAGTGATGAAAACAAAGTCGTCGTCAGAATTTATGGCGAGGACTATCCGATTACAGGGGCTGATGATCCCGCCTATATTTCGAAAATCGCAGATTTAGTCGATTCGAGAATGAAGGATATTGCGGCGAGCAGTCGCGTGAAATCGCGTGACAAGGTCGCCATTCTAACCGCTATGTCGATGGCTTCCGAGCTATATGAAAAAACGGAACTCCTTGATTCATCCGGCGGGAAGGTTAGCCAGAAGGTAGAACGCATCATCAGCCAGCTTGAACAAGCTCTCAGCGACCGGTAAGCGGTCTGCGAATAAATACCAGTAATTAAGCTCAGTATTTTTCCATCCTCACTGTTTTTATCATAAATCGATCATCACGGATATATGCGTCCGGATGGGAGGCAGTTATGAATGAATCGTTGACATACATTCTGGTCGCCGTCGCTGCCGGCCTGCTGGCTTTTGCGGCCGCCTGGATTCTGGCCCGTCGGATTGGCAAGAAAAGCCTCGACAGCGCCAGGGCGGAAGCCCAAAAGCTGATGGACGAGGCCAAAAAAGAAGCGGAAATCAAGAAAAAAGAGGCAACCCTGCAGGCCCGGGAGGATTTCCTCAGGATCAAAGGAGAATTTGAGCGGGAGGCGGAAAAGAAGCGCCGAGAACTCGAAACGACCGAAAAGAAGCTCGAAGAACGAGGCGCGTCCGTTCAGAAGAAGCTTGACCTGTTAGAAGTCCGGGACCGGGAATTCAACAATCGCGAAAAGACTATTCAGGCGCGAGAAAAGGGCATTGGGCTGCGGGAAAAAGAACTTGAAGATATAATCAAGAGTCAGAACGAAAAGCTTCAGAAGATAGCCCAGATGACCCCCGAGGAGGCCAAAAAGCTGCTGATGGATAACATGATGCACGAGGCCAGAGTCGAAGCCGCAGCCTATATCAAAGAGATTAAAGAAAAAGCGGAGCAGGACGCCGAAAAAGAAGCCCGGGAGATTATTATCTCCGCGATTTACCGCTGTGCCGCCGATCACACCGTCGAATCCACGGTGTCGGTGGTGAACCTGCCGAACGACGAGATGAAGGGGAGGATTATCGGACGTGAGGGCCGAAATATCCGCTCGTTCGAGACCGCGACCAGCATCGATGTCATAGTTGACGATACCCCGGAGGCAGTGATTCTCTCGGGTTACGATCCCGTCCGGCGGGAGATTGCCCGCATGGCCCTGGAAAAACTTATCAGCGACGGCCGCATTCACCCGACACGAATCGAAGAAGTCGTGGAAAAGAGCCAGCGGGAGATGGATGTTATCGTCCGAGAGGCCGGCGAACAGGCCTGCTTTGAACTCGGTGTGCACGGCTTGCATGCGGATATCGTCAAAATGCTGGGCAAACTGAATTACCGAACTTCATACGGCCAAAATGTGCTGGCGCACGCTAAGGAAGTAGCCATGCTGTGCGGCCTGATGGCGGCGGAACTGGAACTGGACGCGGCGCTGGCCAAGCGTTGCGGGTTGCTGCATGATGTCGGCAAGGCGATTGACCGCGAGACTGAAGGTACCCATACCCAGATCGGGGCCGATTTTATGCGCCGGTACCATGAAAATGAGATGGTTATAAACGCCATTGAATCGCATCACGGTGATGTTCCCATGCTGGGACCGTATCCGGTGCTGGTGCAGGCCGCCGATGCCATCTCGGGCGCCAGACCGGGAGCCCGCCGGGAGCCCCTGGAGGCCTACATCAAACGCCTGACACAACTGGAGGAACTGGCCGACAGCTTCAAGGGAGTCTCCAAGGCCTACGCCATTCAGGCAGGTCGGGAAATCAGGGTTATCGTGGAAAATGCCGTGGTCGACGATCTCAGCAGCAGTATCCTGGCCACTGACATTGCCCAGAAGATCGAGAATGAAATGCAGTATCCGGGCCAGATTAAAGTTACCGTTATAAGGGAGACACGCACCACCGAATACGCGAAATAATTCCCCGATCGGACAGTTTACAATTGATAATCAAGTGGAGTTTTATTAAACTCCACTTTTGCTATCGAGCAGAGCCCCGTTGACGTTGGTGGAGGCGGCGGGCTCCAATTACTTAATCCACCTTAGAAAGTTCTCTCGATGCCATTGTTCACTATTCTCTTTGTCTCAGACATTTGCGGCAAACCGGGGCGGCAGGCGGCGGCGCATATGGTCAAACCTCTGCGAGAAAAGTACGGAGTTGATTACGTTATCGCCAACGTCGAGAACGCGGCCGCCGGGTTCGGCATTACGCCCCAGATGGCGCAGAAAATGTTCAGCTATGGAATCGACATGCAGACCTCAGGCAACCACATCTGGGACCGGCAGGACCTGGTCGAATATATGGCCCTGAATCCCAAACTCCTGCGGCCCGCCAATTACCCGCCGGGTGTCCCCGGTTTAGGGTCTTACGTTGAGGCCGTCGGAGACACTCAGGTCGGCGTCATTAACCTGATGGGCCGGACATTTATGCACAATATCGACTGCCCTTTCAAGACGGCAGAACTCATCGTTGATGACATGCGGCGTCGGACCGAGGTGATCTTTGTGGATTTTCACGCCGAGGCCACCTCGGAAAAGCAGGCCCTGGCCTATTACCTTGACGGTAAGGTTTCCGCAATAGTTGGCACGCACACTCACGTTCAGACGGCCGACGAGCAGATCAGTGGTCGAGGTACCGCTTACATCACCGATGCCGGTATGACCGGTCCCCACGATTCTATTATAGGGATGCAGAAAAGGCCATCGCTGGATCGGTTTCTCACGGGAATGCCCAAGCGTTTTGCCACTGCCACAGACAACGTGCGGATTTCAGGTGTGCTGGTAAAAATCGAAGCGTCTTCCGGTCGCGCTGAGAGTATCGAGAGATACTCGATTGACTTTGACATAGAAAGCCATAACGAGCAGGATAACAGCGGGGACTAGCATAAGGTCACACTTTACTTATGGGCGCTCAACTGATTGATGGCAAGGAAGTTGCCAAGAGGATTCGCAAATCTCTAAAGCCCAGGATCGCAGCTCTGGCCGAGAGAGGTGTCGTGCCCGGTCTGGCGGCGGTTCTGGTGGGGGAGAATCCCGCTTCGGTGACATACGTTAACAGCAAAGCCAAGGCCTGCGACAAGCTCGGTCTCTATTCGGAAGTGATCAGAGAACCCGGGACACTGTCACAAGCGGACCTTATCGGGATTGTCCGATCTCTGAATGAGAACCCTAAAATCCACGGAATCCTGGTACAGTCCCCGCTGCCGGATCAACTCGATGAACTTGCGGTGACGCTAACCATAGCTCCGGATAAGGACGTTGACGGCTTTCACCCCTATAACGTGGGTATGATGTTTATTGGCCGAGCCAACCTTTTGCCCTGCACCCCCCACGGTATCATCAAGCTGCTGGAATACTATCAGATTGACCCCGCCGGACGCCAGGTGGTAATTGTCGGCCGGTCCAATATAGTCGGTAAGCCCCTGGCGGCCCTTTTGATGCAGAAGAGCGAGATGGCCAATGCCACCGTTACCGTGGCCCATTCCCGCTCTCAGAATCTGGCTGAGATAACCCGTCGCGCCGAGATTCTCATAGCTGCC
>CBFCYQ010000055.1:0-14252 GCA_965602205.1 uncultured bacterium
AGACGTTCGCAAAATCGCGACAACCAAAACAAGGCCTCCCCAAACGACGTAGGAGAACAACCCGCGGCGCTTCTCGGGGTTTTTCTCGACTTGCTTATCGCTCGTTTCCGTTTTCGTTTTTTCTTCGTCAGCCACTGATAGACTCCACGCAAAAACTTTTTTCCACGGCATTGCTAAGCAACGCCCGTGCCGTTACGCTCAGCGCCGTCTTAACCTGCTGATGCAAAACGTATTAAGGGTTGAGAGTGGATGAGCGGGTGGGCCGGTGAATCAGTGTATAGCGGAAAGATTTTCCTGTTTAGCGGGAAAGAAGTATTAATTTTGGGGACGGCGCCGGGCAATCAGACGACGCGCGGATGCAAGGCTCAACGCGTCACATCAGATGACCGGAATAACAGGGTCCCCCGACACCCCTTCCAGGTCGGCGGCGGTTACGCGAAAGTCGACAATTCGGCGGCTGCTTTCGTAACCGTCGGGCATCCTCGCTCTGACGTAATTGTCGGAGATAGCCCACAGCGTGTTGTCAGTCGAAGTCCGGTGCTCGCTTATGACCTGAAGCACCTTTCCGATTTGCCGTTGATTGGCTTTCAGCCGAAGGTTTTTGGAGATCGCTGTTAGGACACCGTTGCGCGCCTTGATGACTTCGGGGTTTACTTTTTCTGCGAGTTCTTCAGCAGCATACGTTCCCGGACGGTCGGAATAGCTGAACACATGCAAATAGTCAATTAACCCGGATTTGCAGACCTGCCGGGACTGCTCAAAATCCTCTTCGGTTTCTCCGGGAAAACCGACAATCACGTCCGCACCGATAATGGTCCCGGGAACGCTTTCTCTGATTCCGCCCAGCAACCTCATGAAGCGATTCCGGTCGTAGGGCCGCCGCATCAGCTTCAGGATTCGGTCGGAGCCCGACTGAAGCGGTATATGCCAGTGACGGCAGATGCGGCCATTCGCTTCGGCGTATGTTTGGATCAGGTCCGGGCGAATCGTCTGCGGTTCGACCGACGACAGGCGCAACCGCCTGAGGTCGGTCTGATCAAGGATGCAGCGACAAATCCCGGCCAGGCTGTTGACCGGGGGCTCGGCGTTACGATCCTTGTACATGCCCAGATTGATGCCGGTGACAACGACCTCTTCGTAGCCGTGCTCGACCAGGTCGTTTATCTCGTCGATTATCTCGCCGGCCGGGCGATTATTCAGCGGGCCGCGCACCCGGGGCAGGATACAATATGAGCAGCGCTGGTTGCAGCCATCCGAGACCTTTATCCAGGCGCGGTTGTGATCGTAAAACTCGGCGATGTGATCGGCATCCGACTGAATCGGCTGGCGGCTGAACATCTCCGGCAGGCGCTCGGCCAGCAGTTTCGTCATGGAATCCTTTTCGCGGTTGCGAATAACCACGTGTACCTGCTCCATCTGTTCGACCGCGGCCGCGTCCTTGTCGACAAAACAACCGGCCACGACGATCCTGGCCTCGGGATTCTGACGGGCGGCCTTGCGGATCAGGTAGCGGCAGTCGGAGTCGGCTCGGTGCGTGACCGTGCACGTGTTAATGATATATAAATCAGCCGCTTCGCCCCTGCCCACGCGGCGGAAGCCGTACCGGTGCAGGTCGGCCGCCATCCTCTCGGTTTCATACTGGTTGAGACGGCAGCCGACGGTCTGAAACGAAACCCTTCGGGTTGCTTTGTTCTGATTCATACAAACCTAATATAACTCGATACGCGGCCGGAGCCGCAGGAAATTTCCCGGTCGGTTGGTCTCTGTCCTCTTTATAACCGGTCGCCGCAAAAAAACCGGCAGGTTACTTATCGCAACCTGCCGGTGCCAGTGCCACCCAGCGGCGGCACTACGTCTATATAACAGAAGGGGGTTATTCTGTTTTCTCTTCGTCCTCGTCCGGTTTGGCCTCGTCAGAGGGTTGCTCCTCAGGCGGAGCCGCCGGTTCTTCGGTCGAAGCTGCCGGCTCCACTGCCTTTGCAGCCTCCTTCTCCTCAGTCTCGACACTCTCAGGGGCTTCCTCGGCGGGAGCCTCGGCCGCAGGTTCTTCGGCGGCCTCGGCTGCCGGCTCGTCGGCGGCCGCTGCATCGGGGGTGGCCTCGGGCTCGACTTTCAACTCTTCGGGCATGGCCTCCGCCACGGACTTGGTAGTCGTGGTCGGGTGCTGGGCCAGATATTCATCATACTCGGCCCGCTCCCGTTTCTTGTAATAGGCTACCACCGAAAGCACGATCTTGTGCTGGTTGCGGTCGAATTCTACTACCTGAAGCGGAATCTGCTCACCTTCCTTGAAAACACCTGAAGGATCGCTGATATCCTTAGCACCCAGTTGCGAGGTCGGAACAAATCCCTCGACAGTACCGTCGAGATCCACCACGACGCCCCGGTCAAGCACCTTGGTTATGGAACCCAGGCACTCGGAGCCAACCGCGTATTTCTTGGATATTTGCGGCCACGGATCATCCGCAAGCTGCTTATACCCCAACGAAATCCGCCGATTCTCATGGTCGACGCGGATAATCTTCACATCCACGGAATCACTCTTCTTCATCACCTCAGAGGGGTGCTGAATGCGCTTGGTCCAGGACATGTCGGAGATATGCACCAGCCCATCGATGCCTTCCTCAAGTTCGACAAAGGCGCCAAAAGCGGTCAGGTTGCGCACTTTTCCGTGCACGATCTTACCGATAGGATACTTCTCTTCGATAGTCGCCCAGGGGTCGGGCTCCATCTGCTTTATCCCCAGCGATATCTTCTCGTTTTCCTTGTCGACGGACAGCACGATCGCCTCGACTTCATCATTGGCATTCATGATTTTGGACGGATGTTTAATGTGCTGTGTCCACGACATCTCCGATATATGAATGAGGGCTTCGATGCCCTTCTCCAGCTCGACAAAGGCCCCGTAATCCGTAATCGAGACCACGCGCCCCTTGACTTTCTTGCCAATGGGGTACTTGTGCTCGATATTCTCCCACGGATATGGTGTCATTTGCTTGAGGCCGAGTGAAATGCGAGAGGTCTTCTTGTCGAAATCCAGAATCTTGACATCAATCTTATCGCTGAGAGAAACCAACTCCGAGGGATGGCGTATCCGGCCCCACGACATATCGGTGATATGCAGCAGGCCATCCACACCGCCCAGGTCGATGAAGACGCCGAAGTCGGTGATGTTTTTTACGACACCCTGACGAATCTGGCCGACGTCGATCTCCTGAAGAAGACTGGAGCGCATTTGCTCACGTTCTTCCTCGAGCACCGCCCGTCGGGAAACGACAATATTGCGGCGCGTTTTGTTCAGCTTGATGATCCGTAATTCCATCAACTGGTTGATTAGAGCGTCAAAATCCGGAACCTGGCGTAAGGCCACCTGGGAACCGGGCAAGAACGCATCCACGCCCATGACATCGACAACCAGGCCGCCCTTGATACGGCGCATGACCCGGCCCTCGACGGTCTCCCCGGAATCGTGAATCTCGCGGATCTTCGCCCAGACTCGCAGGAAATCGGCCTTCTGCTTGGAAAGCAGCAACTGACCGTTGCTATCCTCGATCTGTTCGAGGTACACCTCGATGGTTTCGCCCACCTGGATGTTCAAGGGTGTCGGGAACTCCTGGATGGGAATTATCCCTTCCGATTTAAACCCAACATCGACGATAACGTCGTCGCGAGCCACGCCCATGACCGTGCCCGATACCAGCTCCCCTTCCTTGATATCCTTTATAGTGGAATCGTACATTTCAACCATCTCTTCGTACTCCTGGCGGTCATAGACGACACCGGAGACGTCGGTGATTTTCATGGACGCCACTTCAGGAACCGGTTCGGTGGCCGGCATGGATGATCGGACTTTGGCTTTCTCGATCATCCGCCTGTGGCGGGTTGTCAGGACCTTTTCCTGCTCCAGCTTCCTTTCCTTTACCGCCCTGGCGGTACTGACAACAGTTCTGGTCTTGACCATTTTGGTTTTTGTTTTTCTGGTTTTTTTGGCGGATGTCGCCTTGCGTCTTGAAGATTTTGCGGGTTTTTGAGTGGTCGTTTTGGCTTCTGCCATTTACTTTAGAGAACCTCCTTTAAAGAACCTGGCGGCTTGGATTTTTTCCCGGCGGGAAAACCGACAGATGCACTACTTAACATGTCCCCGATGAACATCAAAAAGCAGCGACTCTATATAACAAAAACCGGCAAAATCACAAGGACTTTTTGACAGTTTTCGATAGAATTTAAGGTCGGCGGGGACCAGGAATTACTTGAGGCACAACGCCTTGTCCCTGAGCTCTCCGATGCGAGCCATAATCGCTTTCGAAATAGCCATATAACTGTCCTTCTCGGCCGGAAACGAGTTTACCCAAGTTGCCGGAAATGGCTCGCCGAATATGATCCGGGCTCTCGATTTCCCGAAAAACGACGCTCTCGCTGCATCGAAACCGCAAATATAACCGGGCACGATGGGGCATGATGACTGGCGGGCTATCATCCCCACGCCCGATTTCGGCTCAAGGAAATCGCCGGTCCGGGACCGCGTCCCCTCAGGAAAGAGAGTCAGACCGTATCCCCGGTTGATGGCTTGAAGGGCCAGGCTGATGGCCTGCCGGTCGATGGAACCGCGCTTTACCGGCAGAGCGTTGACACTCCGCAGGACCGCCGCGGGCAACCGGTGCTTGAACAGCTCTTTCTTGGCAAAAAAATACAACTCGCGGGGCACCCAGGATCCCGCCAGGGGCGGATCATAATAAGAAATGTGGTTAAGGGCGAGTATGAAGCCCCCGTCTTTGGGCAGATTCTCCCGGCCGCTGACCCGGACTCTGAAGACCAGGACACTCATCAGACGGGCCAGTGTCCACCCCAAACGATAGTGCAGTCTCATCACTACTTGAAGACTTCGCGGATTAGCGAAATAATATGTTCCACCTGGCCCTCAATGGTCAGGCTGGTCGTGTCCACGACAAAAGCATCCCGGGCTTTTGACAGCGGCGAGTTTTCCCGGGTGGAGTCAAGCTTGTCTCTTCTCTGGATTTCGGCCTCCTGCTCTTCCAGCGTGGTCGAAACACCGAGCCGCGCCATATCCAGCAGCCGACGCTGAGCGCGTTCCCGGACTGATGCATCGAGATAAATCTTGATATCGGCATCGGCGAAGACCACCGTCGTCGTATCCCGTCCCTCGGCGACTATCGAGCCGTGGCGGCCCATCCGCCTTTGCTTGGCCACCATCTCCTGACGAACATCGTAGTGGGCGGACACTTCGCTGACGTGTGAGGTCACTTCCTGACTCCGGATCTGCCGGGTGACGTCCTCGCCATTTACCAACACGCGATTGACGTCCTCGTGAGTCTCAAACTCGATCGGCACCTTCTTGGCGATAACCTTCAACTTCTCGCCATCCGAGGGCGAGATGCCGTTTCTTAACGCAAAATAGGTCAGGGCCCGGTACATGGCCCCGGTGTCGAGATAGGAGTAGCCAAGCCGCGAAGCCAGGAGCCTGGCAGTAGTGGATTTGCCCGAGCCGGCCGGACCGTCGATAGCAACCACTTTTCCTTTCAGTTTGGTCAGGTTGAGCTTGATTGACTTCATCGCTGGAATTAAAAAAAGGCCCGGTCAAAACGCAATTGGAATTTTGGCGCCCGGCCAGGGCCACCCGGCCGACCCGGCGCCCTGCTGACGGTCATCACCCGACCGCACGAAAAAACGGTGATTCGCTCAAAAGCTCTTATTGTTGACACACTTTTTGCGGAACTCTAAATTATTGGCAGAATCTGATGCTATTCGACATTGCATCTGCGGCGAATCGTATCCCGACTGACGGTTGAGTTGCCGGGTTGTTATGATGGTATCCCGCAGCCCGTACCAGCCGTGGTCAAAACACGCAAGAAAATTACGAAGGAGGTTCCTATGAAGCAGTTGCTGGTGCTAGCTCTAACAGTAGTCATTATCGTCATTGTCGGCGTCTCCTGCGAGCGTACTGACCGCGAACTGGACATGACCATTCTCTCGGAACTGAAGGGCATTCCCCTGGAGTACGGCGAACTGGTGGCGGTCACCACTATCGCAAAGTATCCCGAGTGGGTGCAACTATGGTTCAAGGACGAGGAGGGGACAATTCGGATGGTGCGCATCCACTTCGAAGCCGAACTGATTCATGATGACGTCAAGGTCATCCCCAGAAGCTAATCAATACCCGGACGGAGGATAACATGGTTGACAAACTGACCAGCATTCTTAGCCGCCTCTTTTTTCTCGTGGCATTGCTTCTTCTGATTTTTGCGGTTGTCGATTGGTTCCTCAGGCTGTTTGGCTGGACCTTTTCCTGGCTGACCTACCAGCCCGGTCGACTGCTTGAATTCGCGGCAATGCTCATGATCTGCGTGGTGGTGCTGCTGCTGAGACAGATACGGGAGAGTCTCAGGCACTCGTAGATTCAGCCGGATGGCTCCGCTTGCTTTCCCGGCCATAACCGCCGGCGGGGCGGCAACGGCTGTGCTGCGGGCTCAAAGCGGGAGAAACACACGCGGATAAATTTCCCCTTATGACGAGGGCGATAGCCACTTGCCGGCTATCGCCCTCATTTCCCCAATAAACGAGAATTTAGAAGAAATCCAGTGAAAAGGACGACAGGTCCTCGTCAAGATCAATCTCATACTTTGGAGTCAGCGTATCGTACCCCTCGCTGGTAAACCCGTCGGTGACCTTCCCAAAGCCGAGACGTGTCAGGTACGACCCGTAGTCATCACCCACAACTTTGAGGCCGGTGCTGGCCGGGACCCGCAACCTTAGATCGGAATTCCCCCCGGCTACCGTGATCGTCACAAAGTCCTCAAGGACACCCAGCTTCAAGTAGATGGTGGCATCTTCAGTGTCCAGCCTGAGCCTCTTCAGCGGCGTCGTCGAAAGGTTGAGATGGATGTCGGCATTATCTCCGTAACAGTCCAACTCCAGCGGCACATCCTCCGAAAACTTCAAATACCAGTCCTGCGGGCTGTCCGTATCGATATCGATTACGCCGCCCAGAAAACTGCCGTATCGACTGACCAGCCTCACCTGCAGTTCCTCAGCGTCCAGGGACTCATCAATTTTCGGCTTCCGGGTAAATCTGTCGAACCGACCGTAGACCAGGTCACGGCCGGAATCCCTGATAGTCAGGTCGGTATCATCGAGCCTGAGAGTGGCCGAGATGCTCTTAACGTTCGGGTCCGACCCCTTGCGGTAAATCGTTTCCGAGAAGAAGCTGGTGGTATCCCCGCCATAGCTGCCGTAAAACGCTATTAAAAAACCTCCGAAAAACAGCCCCACCGAGGTCAGGTAGGAAATAAACTGCGCTCTCGATTTAGTGAAGATCTTTTCGAGGCCGATGGCGATCAGGACGATTGGCGAGAGGACCAGAAGGTCAACCCATAAGTTGTCGTTGAGCACCCCCGCATTCCTGAGAAGAATCAAGCCTCCGATCTGAATCAGGATGATTCCCCATCTAAATCTCGCCGGAGTCATGCTATCGGCCCCCCTTTGCCGGTCTCAGTTTTGTGATTGTTCAGGTCGACCTGCGGCACCCTGTCACGCTTCCTGCCCTTATAGAATATCAGAACCAGGCCGATGCCTATGAAGACCACCGGCCAGATGTCATCAAAATCATAGTAGAATCCGTGCTCGCGGACCAGCAGGGCAACGCCCACAACTATCAGCGCCAGCCCCGGCACGTACTTGTGCCACGTGGGGGATGGCGCCTTTGGCTCCTGCGGCGGAGTCGGCACCCGCGAGGAATCGCTGCCGGCAGCCTCGTCATACTCTCTTTTGGGGATGATTATCCAGGCGACGATGTAGGCTATAAAGCCGATACCATGAGCCAGGACCAACAGGACCGCTATAATCCTGACCAACACCGGATCGACATCGAAGTACTCGCCCAGTCCCCCGCAGACGCCGCCGATCACTTTTTCGGTCGGCGAGCGGTAAAGCCGTCGAGTCATAAAAAACTCCTTCCCGTTACAAACCCACTCTTCTCCTGGTATTTATATACGAAAACTCACCCCGAAAGTTCTGCCTTGTCCGGCTCGCGGCCCATCGTGATCCACTTTACTCTCTTTTTTGAGAGGTCAGTTTCTCCAGGTATTGTCGCGCCAACTCAACGTGGGACGCCCCCTCGACGCCGGTATAGTCCCGTATGCAGCCGACTGCCTTCTCGAATTCCGACTGGTCGTCGGTCAGGAGACCGATGTTGTAGCAGGCGTCCAGCAACGTTTTTTCGATCTGCTCTCTTACGTCTTTATCGCTTTCCGACAGGCGGACTCTCTTTGCCCCTTTGCCGATGGCGGCAAGCCGGTCCAGTTCAACCTGACAACTGTCTTTCGTCCGACGCCACTCCTCCAGCGTCCTTGAGGGCTTCGAAACAGAATCGCCCCGGGCCGCGCTGATAGCATCCGACTCGGCCATCAATCCCTGAACCTGTATGATGCTCTCCTGACGGACGATGGCGGCGGGAGAGTCTACCGGAGGGACCGGATGCATTTTGGCCTTCTTGTCCCCGCGGGCTGTTTCTTCTGCGCTCTCAGCCGACTTCAGCGAAAAACTCTCCATCTTTTCTTCTTTGACAGCCTCCGTCTTTTCCGCCGGGATCTCAACAGGCTGAACAATGCCGGCATCCGGTGTCGCCTCATCATCGGAGACAACGTCCCGGCCCGTGCCGCCGACATCGGCCGCGGCCATCTTGGTCGGCTCTGCTTTCGTTGCCTTCCGTACTCCCTTCGTCGGTACAGACGAGGGTAAACCGACCGACTTTTCGGCGACGCCCCGCCTCGACTCCGCTTCCGGCTGCAACACTTCGGCCTCTTCGACCGGCTCTGCTTTGACTGGCTCCATTCGGCCGGTATCCGCCATCGAGACCGCCGGCACTTTCTCGGCGGGCGCCACGGCCCTGTCCTGCACCTGCTCCATGATGTCGGACTGGTGCAGGCCGATAAAGCCGATAACGGCAAAGGATGCTGCGGCGGCAGCTACCTTCCACCCCAGGCCGTGCCAGAAGGGTCGCTTTATCTCGATTATTTCCGGCTTTTGCTCAGGAGCGATGAGGCTTTCTATCTTCCGGGCCGATTCCTCGAAGTATTCATCACCGGCCAGACCACTGTGCTCTTCTACCAGGCTGTCAAATTTCTCCAGTTCGACCAGGAGCTTGCGGCACTCTTCACAGCTCTCGAGATGGCGCGATATCAGTTCCATCTCTTCGGGGCGCAGGTCACCATCGTGGTAGGCTGAAATCCTGTCTTTGAAATAACCGTGATGCATCCTTATTCATCATCCCTAGTGTCGTTCATTACACGTCATAGCAGGTCGGCCAGGTCCTTCATCAATATCTGCCTGGCCCGGTACAGCCGCGAGTCGACCGTGCCGGGCGGAATCTTAAGATAGCTGGCAATCCGCGCGTAGTCCATTCCCTCGAAATGCCGCAGGACAAAAACGGAGCGATACTCGACCGGCAGAGCCATGAGAGCCTTGTAAAACCTCTTGTTGTTTTCACCCTCCAGGAGGCTATCAAGGGGACCAGGGTCAACCGCGACCGGATCGAATCCTTTATCCTGGAGGTCTTCCAGAGACTGTTTCTTCTCCTCGCGCCGGATGTGGTTGTAGGCCAGGTTGCGGGCAATTGTAGACAACCACGGGTAGAAGGCATACTCCGTCCTGAAGGTTTTTATGGCCTTAAAAGCTTTAATAAATGCGTCCTGCACAATATCCTCAGTGGTGTCGAAAGACCCTGTCAAACCGTATATGTGTCGAAACAACCGTTTCTGATGCGTTCGCACCAGCTTACCGAAGGCCTTGTGGTCGCCGTTCTGAGCCGCTTCGACCAGTTTTCGCTCGGCGACACCCTCGTACGACTTGTTTACCCGCTCGGGGCTGCTTTCTTCCCGAATAGAGCGCTCCATTGGCTTATTTTCTTTCACCGACCAGCCGCAGCAGCAACATCTCCAGCAGAATTGGCTCTTTGATTCCGGTTTCTCTCATCTCAGCATCAGTTTCGGCGATGTCTATGATAATCTGCTGCAGCTGGCTGTTATCATACCTTGCGGCCTGCCTTCGAAACCTGGGTATCAAGAACTCTCTTCGGCCCAGAGGCTTTTTACCGTTCTTGACCAGATAAAGCGAGATAATATGTTGTTGCAGAAGGATGGTCAGCCTCACCGGGCTGTTGCCCTTGGCAATCAACATCCTGACCATCCGAATCAAGCGCGCGGTGTCACCGGCGACGAGGAGGTCGCCCAGTTCAAAAATGTTGTAGACCTCAAAGCCGGCTGAGACTTTCTCGATATCGGCCACCTCAACCAGGTCGCCTTTCTCCTTGTAATTCAGCAACTTGACTATCTCGCTTTCCAGTCCGCCGCTGTCCCCGGCAATCAAGCCCGCCAGCATTCTCAGAGCTTCAGGCTCGATATTGATCCCGGCCTTTAGCAGCCGCGATGTGATCCGCGTGCGCACCTGCGTATCCGACAGTCGTCTGAACTCGACCGGCTCGGCGGCTTTTGACACTGCCAGAAAAAAGGACGAATTCTTCTTCGGGGCTTTTGTCGACGGCGAGCGGAAAATCACGACGCGGTTAGGGTCCGGCGGGCTGAGCAGCTTCAGAATCTGCTCCACGTCCTCTCGTGAATAGTGCTGGAAATTGGAGACCCCAAAAACCTGGCGTTCGCCCAGCATCGGCAGGTTGGCGAGTTCTGCCGTCAAGTCGGCCCGGGAGGTACGACTGGCGTCGATCCTCCGGTAATTGGTAGTCAACTGAAGGTCCGGCAGGAACTGTCGGGCGAGGAACTTCTCCGCCTCAATGATCCGGTAATCTTCGGTACCGAAAAGGTAATATGCTACCCTGAATTTGCCGGCCGAAATATCACTGAAAAGCTCCTTGGGAGTGGTCATACAGGGGAATTATACAACCGCTCCAATGGCAGCGTCAATCGAAAAGAAAATCGAAAGCCGAGTTGTCACGAGGGGCAACCCACTGCAGGGAAAAGCGGTACTTCTTGCGGTAGGCTATCGCCTTTTCCAGAAGCGGCTGGAATTTGGCTGGAATATGTTCCTTGTGATTGATCTGGTTGACCACACGAAGATTATCCCCGAAAATCTCGAAACCCTGGTTTGAAAAGTACTTCTGGTTGGAGTCGATGAACTCAAGTAAGGCCAGAAGCGAGGCATAATCGGAGTGATCGGTATCAACAGCATCAAACGGCGCCTTAAACCTGATCCCGATTTCGGGAATATGGAAAGTAACCACCGAAGATTTACTGACGTCGTTATCTGCCGGTAAGCTGTATGAGCCAAAAAAGCATTCCATACGGCGGTTTGATGCAAGCCCTGTGCCCTGCCGTACACTGTTAGCTATTGTTCTGTTAGACAATGACTTAGTTGGTCCCACGAAGCCGGCCCGGTGTCAGAATTTGCAGTCCGGTTCACAGAATTTATGAATTTTGCGGCAATTCTGCTATGGTCTGACAGATTTCGCCGCTCAGCCCGAGGGTAACCGTGCCCTCATCCAAGTAACCGGTTGCCCCGGCCGGCATTCATGATTACCATATGATTTGAAAAACACGAACCCCGGTAAGCCTTACCTCAAGTGGCGAACCGGCATCGAGGAGTTTCTTATGTGGCGTTATCTGCTCGCGGTTCTGCTGTTTGCGGTTGCTGTCATTGCCCTCACCTCTTGCGATAATTCTACCAGTTCCAAGAATGTTGTCGATCCGGACTACTTTCCGGGCAAGGTTGGCTCTGAATGGGTATACAATGTCTATGACAGCATCGCCGAAGTCGAATACGAGGCAGTAGTGACCATTACCGGACTCGACACCATGTCGAACGGCCAGGTCGCAACGGTGTGGTCGTACAAAGCCGACAAAATAGTCTTCCGGTTTGATTGGGTGGTCAAAAACAAGGACAGCGTAAAGGTGTATGACAGCCCTGTGGTGGGCCAAATGCTCCGCTTGTATCTCCAGCCGTTTGAGGTGGGTCGCAAATGGACCTACGGTTTGCCGGCGCCCGGCAGCAAAACATACCAGGATAAAGTGGAACTCAAATCGGAGTTTACCATTCCCGCCGGTGAATTCGACAACGTCTATCTGATAAGCACTATAATAACGCAGGCCATACCCGGATACTTCGGTACGCGAGAACTGCGATTCCTGCCCCATGTGGGACGCCTTTACATATATGAGACGGAGGGATACGACGAGGCCGATGTAAACAAAGTCTGGACGCTCACTGAATACAGTCTGCCCGATTGACGCCTTCGCCACCAGAACCCGACTAACATTTATGAGGGAATATCATGGATAATACCGGATTTGCGCACGTATTGCTGCTTGATGGTTATGCTGATTGGGATGCGGCCCTGGCCCTCTGCGAAATAAATGAACAGGGCAAACACGAAGTAGTCACGCTGGGCCTGTCGAAGAATCCCGTTAGGTCCATGGGCGGACTGAAGGTCACCCCGGATGTTGAATTGTCGCAGGTTGATCCGACGGCGACGGCTATTTTCATTATGCCGGGCGCTGCCATCTGTGAAGACGCCCGCCGCCTGCAGGAAGTCGAAGACCTGCTCGTGAGGCTGCACGACGCTGGAGCTGCCATCGCGGCCATCTGCGCCGCCGTCCTGCCCCTGGCAAGAGCGGGCCTTCTCGATTCCACCAGGCATACGGCCAACAGCCTGAAGTTTCTCAAGTCGAGAGTGCCGGACTACGCCGCCGAAGATTTCTACATCGAGGAAAAGGCAGTCCGTGACAGAGGCATCATCACCGCTGGAGGCATGGACTTCATGGAATTCACGGTCGAGATAATCAGGGAACTCGAGATATACGATGAACCCACCACGAAAGAGTGGTACGATCTGTTCAAGCACGGGATTATCCCCAAAGAGCAGCATTAGTGCCGTTCCCTTCTGAACGATAGCGGCGATATAGACTTCTCCCAGGCTGTCCAGTGGTCCGGACTATTCTGTCTTCTCGGAACATTATAAGGAGAATGGGCGAGTTTTGGCTTGCGTGTTTACGAAGGCTCCCGTAGTTTGCATAAACACGCACGGGTTTTTCCACAGAAACCGATAGGAGCACTTAATCATGTCACATAGAAGAACCACCGTTTTCATGGCCCTCTTGATCTGTACATATCTGGTGGGACTTGTCGGTTGCGGCACCAAAGACCCCCTCGAACCTGAACAAGGAGTCGGAGTACCGCCTGAAGTCGTGTCCGTTTTTCCGGCTGATCAGGCAATCGGGATCCCCGTGAACACTCCCATCAGGGTCACTTTTTCGGAAAACATCGATTATACGACCATCGGCCCGCAGTCTTTTGCCTGCGATCATGAAGTCACCGGGACAATCATTTACGCCCCCAACACCGCTACTCTCACGCCGTCGTCCTTTCTCGAGTTTGGAGAGACCTATACGGTCGCTGTCACCACCGACATAAAGGATAAAGACGGTGAGTCCCTGCTGGCGCCCGTCTGGTGGCAGTTCACGACCGGGCACCCGTGGAGCGCCGCATCCGCTATTTCAATAGCGCGCAGCGGCCTGGGGGTCGCTGCGGCCAACGGCCGAGTCTACGCCATGGGTGGTTTTGACGGCATGAGTTATCGCAACGAAACGGAAGAGTACAATCCCGCCACCAACCAGTGGGCCCTGGTGGCGCCCATGCCGACCGGGCGCTACAGCCTGGCGGCGGCCACCGCCGGCAACCTGATATATACGGTAGGTGGCGTCCCTACCGGCGGCATGCCGACCAAGATGGAGGAGTATGACCCGGCGGCCAACACCTGGCGCGCCCGGACTTCCATGCCCACACCCAGGATCAGGCTTGCTGCTGCCGCCTACCAGGGCGCCGTTTGGGTAATAGGCGGATCGGGCGACTCTCCGGACGTCGGCACAAAAGTCGAGAGATTCGACATTCAGAGTAATACCTGGTCGACCGCAGCCAGCATGCCGACAGGCCGCGCCGGACTGGCAGTTGTCGTTCTCAACGGCAAGATTTACGCCATCGGAGGTTTACAGTATCCAACCACATACCTGAGCACCGTCGAGGTGTTCGATCCCGGCGCCAACTCCTGGAGTTCGGCAACACCCATGCCGACGCCGCGGACAAACCTTGCGGCCGCGGTTGTCGCCGGAAAAATCTATGCCTTCGGCGGCAGGAACGCCACGGGGACGTTGTCATCCGTGGAGGAGTATGATCCTGCAACTAACAGCTGGAAGACCAAGACGCCGATGCCGGAACCGCGATACGAAATGGGT
>CBFCYQ010000056.1:0-14226 GCA_965602205.1 uncultured bacterium
GTATTGATATATGTATTGAGGGCATCAAAGAACTTGAGTTCACGTTCATCGACCAGCCCAAGGCCGTAGGCCATGAAAGGTGAAGCCGAATCCACCTGGCTGATTTCGGTGAAGGCCAGCCGGGCAGCCTCATAATCGAATTCGTTCAACCGGTCGACGCCGGTTTCAAAGAGGCTCTCTATTTTCTGCTCGGGCGATTTCGCACAGCCCGCAAGCATCACAAACAGAAGTGCTGCAAGACGCCGTTTCATCAAAAATCCCTAACGTGTTATAAGAATAATGGTTTATCTGTATGTGGGTGAATTTACAAAAAACTGACGAGCTTCAAAGCAAAATATCGGCGCTGGGGAAAATATAGCAAATGATGTGCTGAGACGACAAAATTTAATGGATTAAAAGCGATATATCGTTTATATTTATAGTATGACGGTCCTGTCTTCCGAGGATTTATGCAAGTATTACCGTAAAAGGGCGGTTGTCGATGGTGTTTCTATCGAAGTAAAGCCGGGCGAGGTGGTCGGCCTTTTGGGCCCCAACGGAGCGGGTAAAACGACTACTTTCTACATGATTATCGGCTTTATTCGCCCTGACCGCGGCAAGGTTCACCTGGGCGATGCCAGCATTAACCGCCTGCCGATGTACCGGAGGGCCGGGATGGGAATAGGCTACCTGGCTCAGGAGGCCTCAGTCTTCAGGAAGCTGACGGTCGAGGAGAATATTATGGCGATCCTGCAATTCCGCAAAATGAAGCGGAAAAAAAGAAAGGAAAAGCTGGAAGAGCTCCTCAATGAGTTGGATATCACGCACCTGCGTAAGAGCAAAGCCTACACTCTCTCAGGTGGAGAGAGACGGCGCGTGGAGATTACCCGGGCTTTGGTAAACGACCCCAAGTTTATGCTCCTGGATGAACCGTTCGCCGGTATTGACCCGATCGCCGTGGAGGATATACAAAAGATAATCGGCCGGCTGGTGGCCAAGGGGTTGGGTGTTCTGATAACGGACCACAATGTCAGGGAAACACTCTCCATTTGTGACCGGGCCTACATCATGTGCGACGGCAAGATACTTAAGTCGGGAAGCAGCGAGTACTTAGCTAATGACCCGGAAGCCCGGAAAATCTACCTGGGAGAGAAGTTTCGGCTTAATTGACCGCCGGACGGATAGTGACTGTCTAAATAATGAACGATGTTGCCTGCGAGTGTAAATGCCTGTGCCTTTTGTTCCGATTAATACTAGCGAGAACCTTAGGCAGACTGAATGGTATAAGAACTTATAGGACAACAGGTTAAAAGATGAAGTTGGGTCTTCAATTAAAGCTTCAGCAGACTCTCGCTCCGCAGCTTATTCAGTCCCTCAAGATGCTGCAGATGCCGGTGTTGAAACTGGAGCAGACTATCCGCCATGAACTGGCCACCAATCCTCTTTTGGAGGAGGTGGAAGAAACAGATGCCGAGCAGGAGACTCCGGATACCGACAGTGAATCGGAATTCGACGTGGCCGAGAGCAACGACGACAAGGCCGACGATTCCTTCGACTGGGACCAGTACCTCTTTGATGATGAAGAGGGATACAAAGTGCGCGAGGTACGGGAGTCGCGGGAAGAGAGGTATGAGGGTACGGCATCGCGGACACCGAATCTCTATCAGCACCTGGCCGAACAGCTTTCGCTTTTGAAACTATCCGACGAAGAGCACCTCATCGGCGAATACATCATCGGCAACATCGGACCCGACGGCTACCTGTCCATATCGGTACCCGAGATGGCCGAGGAACTGTCGCTGGAAAGCTCCAAGATTGACAAGGTGCTGACCATAATACAGCGGTTTGATCCCACCGGTGTGGGCTCGCGGGACCTCAGGGAGTCACTGTTAATTCAATTGCGGGACCGTAACCTGGAGGATTCTCTGGCGGGCCGGATAGTCAGCGAGCATATAAACGAGTTGGATCGAAAGTCACTGTTACAGATAGCCAAGATCATGGGGGTCTCGGTCGAAAAAGCCCAGCAGGCCATGAGCATCATTAAGGGTCTCAATCCGACCCCGGCCCACGGTCGCTTCGACGCCGGGGCCGCGGCGGTCATCCCGGACCTCATTGTGGAACGTTGCGGCGATGACTACGTGGTTTTCCACAATGACCGCTACATTCCCAGGTTGCGGGTGAACGCCAGCTATCGAAGTCTGATCAAGCGCGGTAGCAACTCGTCGCAGGACACCCGGAAATACATTCGGCAGAAGCTGGAGCAGGCGCGCTGGCTCCTTAACGCCATCAATCAGCGGCGTTCGACGATGATACGTGTCATGGAGGCCATTATTGACCGACAGCGGGATTTCTTCGATAAAGGACCCGCTTTCCTTAAGCCGCTTATAATGGAAGAGATTGCCCAGAAAGTCAGCATGAACGTGGCCACAATCAGCCGCGTCTCCAACGGCAAATATGTCCAGACGCCGCTGGGGATATACGAGATAAAGCGCTTTTTTAATTCCGGTATTGCCCGTGTCGACGGCGGCGACATCGCGAAACACTCAGTGAAACAGAGGATCCAGGAAATCATCGCCGGCGAGCCGCCGGACAAGCCGTTTTCCGATCAGGAGATTTACAAAAAGCTAAACGAAGAGGGTATCCGTCTGGCTCGCCGCACCGTGACCAAGTATCGAGAGGAGTTGCGAATCAAACCGGCCCGATTGAGAAAACGGGTCGTATAAGAGATATATCTTCATAGACAGCGAAATGAAGATCAACGCCTAACCATTGGATGGTATAACGCTATGGATCGAAACTTAGCCTTAGAAGCTATTCGAGTCACCGAAGCCGCGGCGCTCGCCTCGGCGCGGTGGATGGGGAAAGGTGACCCCAAGGCTGCTGACCGCTCGGCTGTAGAAGCCATGCGCAAAGTTTTTGATTCAATCTATTTCAAGGGAAATGTCGTAATAGGGGAAGGAGACCACGATGAAGTGCCCAAGCTCTTTGTCGGAGAAGAGCTGGGTTGCGGAAAGGAGCCGGTGGTTGATATTGTCGTTGACGCCCTCCAGTGCACCAGCTCGGTTGCTTTCGGACGCACCAACGCCATGTCAGTGACCGCCATGGCTCCCGAGGGGAATTTCCTGCAAGCGCCCGACACGTACATGGAGAAACTGGCCGTCGGCCCCGAGGCGGCTGAAGTAATCGATTTGAACCTGCCCATTGAAGAGAACCTCTCCAGGATTGCCGAAGCCAAGAAGTACGGTATCAGCGAACTGACGGTCGGTATTCTCGACCGGGAACGGCACGAGGACCTTATCAACAGGGTCCGCAAGATGGGACCCCGCATTCACCTGATTCAGGATGGTGATGTCTCGGCGGCAATCGCTACGGCCATGCCCGGGACGGGTGTCGATGTCCTGGCCGGTATTGGCGGTGCTCCCGAAGGAGTGCTGGCCGCCGCCGCCCTGCGCTGCCTCGGCGGGGGACTCCAGGCAAGGCTGGTGCCCCGCAGCCAGGAGGAAATCGAACGCGCCCGAAGATTCGGTATCAAAGATATCAACAAACTCTATAGCTGCGACGAACTCGCCAGAGGGGAAAACGTGATGTTCGCCGCTACCGGAGTAACCGACGGCGATTTGCTGAACGGTGTCCGCTTCCGCCACGACGGCGCGACCACGCACTCCCTGGTGATGCGGTCGATCACTCGAACGGTGCGGTTTATCGTCACCGAACACTATTTCGTAGGTGAGCCGAAATACTAACTGCATGGAAAGGAGAAATTCACCATGCTAAAAAAAATTACAGCCCGCCATTTTGACCTCACGCCCGAGATGAAAGAACAGGCCGAACAGGAGATGGAACACCTTACACGGTATTTTGAGAATATCATCTCGGCGGAACTGGTGCTGGATACGGAGCGGCACCGCCGCAAGGCTGAACTCAAGGTCAACGTCTACAATAGTACTCTGACGGGCACTGGAGATACCGATGACATGTACAATTCCATAACCGTGGCCGTCGACAAGGTCAAAGGGCAACTCAAAAAGTACAAGGGCAAGCTCAAACATAGAAAGCCCGATGAAATCACCGAGAAGATTGACGAGTTGACCCGGCCGTCGACCGATGTCGATGACGTTGAGGCATAGATTCTCGCTGCTATATAGATATTGTCAAGAACCCGTTCTTCTCCGAACGGGTTTTTTTTATACCTGCAAACTCTTTCATTTACAGTTACGCCAGGCCGCACTTCGGCGGGCTGTCCCCGATGAATCGCCTTCGCTTACTCGCGGACAGACAACCACTTAGCTCCCCGGCCCAACTCCTGGAAAAACGGGCACGGTTTTTACATCTTCATCTGTCAGGAGATGTAATATGCCGCTGACCCTCGAACACATATTTGCCGAAGGTGCCTTCCTGCTGATGACAGGGCTGGTGGCCACCGCGCTTTTTTTCCTCATGACCGGTCTCAGGGAGATCAAAAACCACCAGTTGCAGGGGCTTCTGTTTTTGTCCCTGGCGCTCTTTTTTGCCGGTGTCCACGCCCTCTATGTCGTCCACCTTCCGGCCGACAGCTCGGTATCCAGGATGCTCGCCGACCTCGGATTGTGGGGATGGCTGGGGGCGATTTTTGCCCCGGCCCTTATCGGGATGTATCTCGTGCGCGGGCTTGTCAGCTTCGTGATGGCGCATCTCAGGGTGGGACTGATCAAAGTGTTTTTCGGCCTGACGCTCGTGTGCTATTTGTATATGCTCGGCGATGCCTGGCCGGCCGACGTCAAGGGGATCCTGATTATCATCTGGGGCCTGACCTGGCTGGACGTGGAAACGAGCCACGCCTGCTAACGAGACCAACGCAGAAACTCTTCGGTCAGGTAATAATTCATAAGAGCTTCGTGGTTGAGACCAAGGGCCGCCAGAGTCGCGCCCGCGAGGCTACCCTCCGCGCCAAGCTCAGTGAACGAATAGTCATCGAATTCCCGAACAGCCTCTTCAACAGACTTCAGCCGGGCGGTTACTTCCGAGCGGCTCAGGTCCGTGGTGACCAGGCAGAAAAGCTGGGGGCTTTCACCGCGAAAAATCTCGCGGGCAAAAGCCAGCGGAGTAATGGTGTAACCGCCGACCGGCAGGGCCAACTCTTCTTTGATCTCACAGCCGAGGGCGCTGTCGATCAAATCACCGAGGTTGGCATAGGCGGTGGACCAGTCGACCGATCCGGCCACGGCCGGGCCTGCCGAACTTTCCAGCGAGGCCAGCCGGCCCGTGCGCTTAACGGTGAGCAGGTAGCTCCTCGGTCCCTCCCGGACCATGAGGATACCGCAAATCCCCAGACACAGGGTGAGCGGATTGTCGCTGATGGCGTCCGACGGGTAACGACTCTTGTAGTATTCGCGGAGGGTTTCGCCGCGGCCGGCAAACAGGGAGTGCTCCCAGTCGAGGGCAAAACAACTTCCCGCCTGGTCGCCATAGCGAGCCTTCTGGACCGTCAGAACGGGACGGGCGGAACGTAAATCATAATTCACCAGCTTCATTACCGGCGGACCTTTATAGAGCCGACCCTCGGCCCCAAGGGCGGTTTCCACTATGCGGGAGAAATCGGCAATGATGGCATCACTAAACTGAAAATCGGTATCGAGGTATTCCGGGCGAACTTTGCTCGGGTCCACCCGGTCTTCGCCGAAAAAACGCACGATATCGAAATAGCCGGATTCGTACTGCTTATCCACGCCGACTGTCATCTGACCGCTTTGCACCTGGCTCTGGAAATGCCGGTTCAGGAAATCCGGCATGCGACTGTAATCGAGATACTTCATTTTTCTAACTGATAAACAGCAGGGCCACTCCGACCACCGCGATGACCGCACCCAGAACCGCCCTCAGCGAAACCTTTTCCTTGTATATAATGATAACCAGGGGGATAATCATCACCGGTGTCATGCCGTTGAGGGTCGCCGCGATGCCGGTGGCTATGAGTTGTACCGCCACCAGGGACATCCATACACCCAGGAACGGCCCGCTGAAAGCACCGCCGAAAGTTAGGGCCATCGCCCGGCTGTTTTTCATCGACCCGATTGTCGCCGGCAGTTGACCTCGGAATGCCGAAATCACCCAGATCGTCACCAGGGCCGCCAGGATGCGAATATACGAGGCCTCCATAGGCGCTACCGTTCCCCCGGAGTGAACCATGGCCTGTTTTGACATAACCAGTCCTGCTGCCTGCCCCAGCGCCGCCCCCAGTCCCAGCAGCACGCCCTTCAGAAGAGTGCCGGAATCCGGGTGCCCGGCGGTCAGGGAAGAACTGTTCTTGTCATTGTTGCCCCTCTCGGTAATTACCCAGGTGACGCCGGACACGGTCAGGGCGATACCGACCAGGCTGAGCGCGCCGAGCTTCTCACCCAGGAAAACCCAGGCGATGAGGACGGCCATGATCGGGGCGGTGGCGTGCAAGAGCATGGTCCGTCGGGGGCCGATCATCACCAGTCCCTTGAACAGGCAACCGTCCCCAAAGACGAAGCCAACTATACCGGAAAGCACCAGCCAGAAGACCTGCTGATTGTTGAGGTCGGCAGGAAAGAGCCGGCCGGAGACCGACAGGAGAACAATCGTGTAAATCGAGGCGGCAAAGAGCAGGCGAACCTTGTTGACTTTGAAAGAGCCGATTCGTTTGCCGGCTTCGGTGAACAGTATCGACGTAAAAGCCCAGCACAGGGCGGTGGCCAGACCTGCCAGTTCTCCCAGATAACTCATAGAGCTAAGTATATAACAAAAAGGGGGCTTGCCTCCAACCGGTATTCTGCGGCAGGTACCGCAAGGCGGACCGTCCTTCAGGCCCTCCCGGGCAAATCCGACTCGAATGAACTGTGGGCGCTAGCGCCTATCCGCCGTTGGCGACGCGGGCGACGTCGATAACAACGTCTCCCTTCTTGAGCGTAATCAGGCGCACACCCTGGGTGTTGCGGCCGATCACTTTGATAGCCTTAACCGACTGACGGTTGGCGATACCCTTCTTGGTAATCAGGATCAACTCGTCGGCATCGATAACTTCTTTGATAGTCACGACCTCGCCGTTGCGCTCGGAGGTCTTGACATTGATGACACCCTTACCGCCGCGGTTGGTGACGCGGTAATCGTCGATCGAGGTGCGCTTGCCGTAGCCGTTTTCGGTAACGACCAGAAGCGAGCTGTCGCGCTTGACGACGACCATGCCGATGCAGTAATCGCCCTTGGCCAGGTTGATGCCCTTGACACCGTAGGCAGTGCGGCCCATAGCACGAACTTTGCTTTCCGGGAAGCGAATAGCCATACCCATGCGCGTGGCCAGGACGATCTCGTAGGTGCCGTCGGTGAGGGCTGCCTCGATAAGCTCGTCATCGGCCGGCAGGTTCATGGCGTTGACGCCGATAACACGCGGGTTGGAGAAAGCATCCAGGGTGACCTTTTTGATCACCCCGTTGCGGGTGGCCATAACGATGTACATCTCCGGGGAGAAATCGCGCACCCGGCAGAAGGCGGTGACGGCTTCGCCTTTCTCCATCTGGCACATGTTGATAATCGGTTTGCCCTTGGCCAGGCGTCCACCCACGGGGATGTTGTGCACTTTGACCCAGTAACAGCGGCCCTTGCTGGAGAAAAACAGGATGTAATCATGGGTCGAGGCCGTGAAGAGGTGTTCGGCGAAATCGTCTTCCTTGGTCTCGATGCCGATCATACCCTTGCCGCCGCGTTGCTGACGCCGATAAGCCGAGACCGAAAGCCGCTTGATATATCCCAGGTGCGAGATAGTGATGGCCATCTCTTCTTCGGCTATCAGGTCCTCGACCGTGAGTTCCTCGGCGGCTTCCTGGATTTCGGTGCGGCGGTCATCGCCGTACTTTTTCTCGAGCTCCAACGTTTCGTCCTTGATAATTCTCATCCGCAGGGCCTTCGAGTCCAGAATGGCCTTGTACTCGCTGATCTTCTTGAGCAGTTCCTGGTATTCTTCTTTTATCTTGCGGCGCTCCAGCCCGGTGAGTTTCTGCAGGCGCATATCCAGAATGGCGTTGGCCTGAATCTCACTGAGCTTGAACCTCTTCATCAGCCCCTCGCGGGCGGTCGGCGTATCCTTGGATTTCTTGATGAGTTGGATGACGGCATCGATATTGTCCAGCGCGATGCGGTAACCCTCGAGAATATGGGCCCGCTCTTCGGCTTTGCGGAGGTCATATTTCGTGCGGCGGACAACGACCTCGTGACGATGGTCGATAAACGCCTGCAGTAGTTCCCGCATGCTCATCAGTTTGGGTACCCCGTGGTCCAGCGCCAGACGGTTGACCGAGAACGTCACCTGCATGGTGGTATGCTTGTAAAGCTGGTTGAGAACGATGTCGGCCTGCTGATCGCGCTTGAGTTCCATGACAATGCGCATACCGTCCCGGTCGGATTCATCGCGAAGGTCAGAAATGCCGTCGATTCTCTTATCGCGGACGAGATCGGCTATTTTCTCCAGAAGGTTGGACTTGTTGACCTGGTAGGGTATTTCGGTGATGATCACCGCCTGTTTGCCGCTTGTCATTTTCTCGATAACGGCCCTGGCCCTGACGGAGATATGTCCCTTGCCGGTGGTGTAGGCCTTCTTTATGCCCTCGTGACCGTTGATGATGCCGCCGGTGGGAAAATCCGGACCGGGCAACTCTTCCAGAATATCTTCGTTGGTGCATTCAGGATCGTCGATCAGACGCACCAGCGCCCGGCAGACTTCACCGAGATTATGCGGCGGGATGTTAGTCGCCATACCCACCGCGATGCCGGAAGTGCCGTTGCAAACGAGATTGGGGAAGCGGGCCGGCAGGACGACCGGCTCTTCACGCGTGCCGTCGTAGTTGGGCATGTAACCGACGGTTTCTTTTACAAGGTCGGCCAGCATCTCCTCGGCGATCGGGGTCAGGCGGGCCTCGGTGTATCGCATGGCCGCCGCCCCGTCACCGTCGATGGAACCGAAATTGCCCTGACCATCGACCAGGGGATAGCGCATATTGAAATCCTGCGCCATGCGCACCAATGTCGGATAAACGACCTGCTCGCCGTGGGGATGATAGTTACCCGAGGTATCACCGGCGATCTTGGCGCACTTGCGGTGCGGCCGCCCCGGACGCAGATTAAGATCGTTCATGGCCACCAGGATGCGCCGGTTGGATGGCTTAAGGCCGTCGCGGACATCGGGCAGGGCCCGGTTGGTAATGACCGACATGGAGTAGTCGAGGTAAGAGGATTTCATCTCCTCTTCGAGAAATATGGTCTCGATTTTCTGCCGTTCCAAAGGCATCAAAAAGCTCCTAAATCGTTACAGTTTTATCACTTCAGTACAATTGAAAGATAAGAAATTCAATGCTTCCTGGCAACAAAAAACAGGAGCCACAGGCTCCTTTATTTTGTTGTTAGACAATTACTTACAGCCGTCACCAGATGGCTTGACAGCGTTTTTCAAACACCGGCGTCAATTGTGCCTGAAGCCGCCTTATTTGGTTGTAATCAGGGCCGACGACGTGTTTATTTGTACAAAAATCAAACGGCATCTTCGGTTATGAGAAAAGACAAAGCAATACTTTTGACGGCTGTTTTATCCCTGCTGACGGTCACGGCCGGCGGGCAGAACAACAACGGCTTCGATGCGACCCGGCTTGTAGGTGAATGGGAAGGCACCGGCGAGTTTCTGATGCCGGTAACCAATTTCGCTATGGGCATCGCCGGCAAAGCCTCCTTCACCTGGGACTCCGCCGCCGGGTACCTCCGCACGGCTATAGTCGGCACCAAATTCCTTTTCAAGTACGCCGACTCCGGTCATCTGATCGTCGACCCGGCCACCGATTCGATCAGTTGGGAGGTCTGGGACAATTGGGGCAAGCACGCGCTGTACCATGGCACTATCGAAGACGGCATCATCAAAGGCACCCGCCGCAAGAAGGACGGCGTGTACAGTGTTTCCATCGAGATGGCGACGCTCGACAGTATTGATTTCAAGCTGACCTACACCGACGATGACGGTTCCTCACGCGACCGCGCCACCTTCAGCCTCTGGCGCATAAAGGACTAGTGCCCTTTTCGCGGCCTTAGTTTGTTCAGATCAATCACAGGAGAGATGTTATTCCTCGTCCGGGCTGTAAAACCAGTGGTATGGCTCCCAGAAGAGACTGTCGGCGTTGTTCTCCGCAAACGATTCGGTGAAGCCGAATCTCCCGGCATTCTCTTTCAGCCAGCGGTACTCGTCGGTCTTGACGAACTTCGCTTCGCTGGGCACGAGGTCAAAGGCGCACCCGGTCTGATGCGTCGAGTAGCCGGGCGGGGCCACCATGCGGACAATGCGCTCGTATTTCTCCCCCGCTTCCAGCCGCCTTTTGATGATTCTCTTCTGGAACTCCGCCGAACGGTAGCCCGAGTCAACCCTCAGCGACAGGCCCGCTTTTTTGGCCGCTCCGGCCATCTCCACAAAGGCGTCGCGCGCCGGCGGCATGACATAGATGCGGTAATCCTCAAAACACAATTCCTCGGGCAGGCGCACCAGGCGGGTTTTGTCGGCAATCTGCGTCGAGTCGAGTTTCTTGCCGCACCAGCGCGCCGGGACGTCATACTCCACACTGTCGATGACAAACGCCTCGTCGCAGTCGGCCGCCACCGCCGCCGTGGACACTAACACTAACGCCACGGCGATCAAACATTTTCCGCAGACTGTGGGCATCAGGCAAGCCTATCCCGCCGTTTAACCGGCGTATTTGAGTTTGCTGTTTTCGGATGTGAGGATAGGTACATCCTTTGTCAGTTCGGCCCCGACGACTTCGGCAAGAAACAGCGTGTGATTGCCAACCGGCACCGCCTTGACCACTTTGCAGTCGAGATAGGCCACCGCGCCGTTGATAACCGGCGAGCCGGTGACGGCCGAGTCACGAACAATAGCCGCCCGGAGTTTTTCGTAGCCGGACTCCGCCGGGCCGTAGTAAGTCTTGGCCACGGCCTCCTGACCCTCGCCGAGAAGATTCACGACGAAACTGCGGTGTTCGTTGAGCATCCTTGACGACTGGTGCTTGTTATGAACCGCCAGGGCGATCATAGGCGGTTCGGAACTGACCTGGCTGACCCAACTGGCGCAGAAGGCGTTGCCGTCGTTGCCCTTGCCGAGCGACACGACATACACGCCGTATTCGAGTTTTCTCAGTACCTTAGCAATATCTTTGCTCATAATCAATATTCCTCTCTGATTTCCGGTGCTTCTCCGTCAAGAATAGCAAAATCGACCACCTAAGTCAATTATTTTCCTCTCTCTAACCGCTTGTCACTCAAACGGGTTGTCCTTCATGAAATCCGGCAGATAATGGTGCGGGCTGGAAAGGTCCTGGACAAATCCACGATGAAACCCGAGACGCTCGAACTCCCGCACGACTTCGTCGTACTCGCGCGGGCGCAGCAGCCGCCCCAGCCGGGGATGGTCGGCCACGCGCGGTGTCGGGTGATACTGCGCCATGAGCGAGATATAAACATCCGGCGAGAGTTCCTCGGCGATAAACCGCAACACGGCCTTGCTGTTGTCGACATGGTTGGGCAGGACCAAGTGGCGGATTATCAGCCCGTCGGTAATCAATTCGTTTTCGTCAAGAGTGATATCGGCGCCCTTCTGCCGGTACATTTCCTTGAGAGCCCGGCCCGCCACTTCCGGGTAATCGCCGGCGCCGGAGTATTCACGGGCCAGCGCGCTGCCGCGGTATTTGAGATCCGGCAGGTAGACATCGATGGTGCCCTCCAGCGATTGAATCGTGTCGAGCTTATCGTAGCCGTTGGTATTGTAGACATAAACCGGCTTACGGCCACGCCCCTCAAGAGTTTCGATGATCCGGTGCATCTGCGGCAGGGCCTGTGACGGCGAGACAAAACCCACCCCGATGGCCCCGCTGTCGAGGATGGCCTCGATTTCGGCAATGATATCTTCCAGGGGCATCTCGAACAACTCGGCAGGCGTCCGGTTGTCACTTATCTGGTAATTCTGGCAGTAAATGCATTGCAGGTTGCAGTGCGCGAAGAAGATGTTGCAGATACCGTGCGGCCCCGAAAAAACCGGCTCCTCGCCCATATGCGCGCATATCGATGTCACCGCAAAACCGGTACCGGTGTTACAGAAACCCTTCTTGAGGGCGGCGCGGTCAGTGCCGCATTCTCTCGGGCAGCAGTTACAGTTGTGTAGTTTTGCCTGCCAGTTTTCCGTAAGTTCTGTCATACGTATTCAATATAACGAATAAAGTCACCTGACGGCAACGCCCGCTACGGCAAAGAAAAGCGGTCACCCGCACCGGATGACCGCTCTGATTGTCAGTTATATCGATTCTACACCGAATGGATCGTGGTCATTCACCACGGCTAAGACGGCCTTCCAGCATCAACAACTGTTCCGGCTTGGAAGCCATACTCACCATGTTCAGCACATCGGTCGTGGAAGCCACTTCTTCGACCTGCTCATCGACAAACCACTTCAAAAACGCCTCGGTGGCGAAGTCTTTCTCCGCCCGGGCCAGGGTCATGAGGTTGTTGATGTCTTTGGTGATCTTGAGTTCATGGTTAACGGCGGCCTGGCAGATTTCTTTGGCCGTTTTGTAGTCACTCTTGGGCTTATTCAGGGCTTCGAGCACCACGTCGGCTCCCTGGTCCATGAGGTACTTGGCGAATTTCATAGCATGGACTTTCTCTTCATCGGCCTGAGCATAGAACCATTGCGCAAAACCCTTAAGATTCATGCCTTCAAATGAAAAAGCCATCGCCATATAGGCCCAGTAAGAATCAAACTCATTCTTGACCTGGGCGTTCAGCTTGCCGGCCATCTTCTTGGAAATCATCATCTTGCTGCCTCCTCTTTTTCTCAATCTCGTGATTATTATTCTCAATAACGGGCCAGAGCCTCCACGGTTCCATAATTTCAACCAAAGAGCCCAAAAATCAAGCGATATTTGAGCAAATTGAAAACCACTTTCAATTTCGCATAATGAAATCGGTCGGAGCCGAAAAAAAAGGCGGCCACGGGCCGCCTTTCAGGATTCACTTACCTTGCTATCTAACCTTCGGCAAGCAGTCGCTCCATCTCGTCCACCAGTTCACCGAAGAGTTTCAGCGTATAGTCGACCGCTTCGGGAGTGGTCATGTCCACACCGGCGTCCTTCAGTACCTCGACTGAGTACTTCGACGATCCGGTCGCCAGGAACTTCTGATAGGTGTCGAGATAGCCTTTTTCGCCGCTGAGAATTTTCTTCGACATCAACTGGGCCGCGGCATAGCCGGTGGCGTATTGATAAACGTAAAACTGCCGGTAGAAGTGGCTGATCCTCATACCGCCCATGTCGTTGTTGGGTCCGATGACTACGTCCGGACCCCAGTACTTCTGGTAGATGTCCCGATAGGTCTTGCGGAAATAATCGGCCGAGAAAGCGCCACCGCTCTCGACGCGTTCGTGAACCGCTCGCTCGAATTCGGAGAACATCACTTGGGTATAGAAAGTACCCACTATCTGCTCAATGTAATAATTGAGCAGGGTAATCTTCTCATTTTTGTCCTCGGTGTTCTGCAGCAGGTATTGCATGAGAACGGCCTCGTTGCAGGTGGAAGCAACTTCGGCAAGAAAGAGAGAATGGCTGGCGTAGTGGTAGGGTTCGCTCCGGTTCGTATAGTCTTCGTGCAGGGCATGACCCATCTCGTGGGCTATGGCGAAAACCCAATCCAGGGTGCCGTTATAATTCATCAATATATAGGGATGCGAGGTATAGGTTCCCCACTGGTAGCCGCCCGTCCCCTTGCCCTGTGTCTCAAAAACATCGATCCACCCCGAGTTGAGACCTTTTTCAAGGTCGGCCAGGTACCCGTCGCCCATCGGCTTGAGACCTTTCAGAACGATCTCCTGGGCTTCTTCATAGGTGTATTCCTTTTTCCCTTCGTCGATCAGCGGGGCGTACAGGTCATAGGTGTAGACGGTATCAAGTTTGAGGATTTTCTTCCGCAACGCCGTCCACTTGTGCAGGGGTTCCAGGTTAGCATCGACGGCGTCAATGAGGTTATAGAATACTGACGTGGGTATGTTGTTGCCGGACAGGGAGGACTCGAGGCAGGAGTTGTAGCCCCGGGCTTTCATCAGGAAGTAATCCTTTTTCAGCGAGCCGGCAAGAGAAGCGGAGAGGGTGTTGAGATACTTCAGATACGCTTCATTATAGACGCTGCTGGCGTCACGCCGCAGGCGGCGGTCGGGTGATTCCGCAAACCTGCCCC
>CBFCYQ010000057.1:0-14094 GCA_965602205.1 uncultured bacterium
CACGTCCGCGGTATCCCACATGAAATGCTCAATCTTGACCTTTTTGCCGTCTTTAACGCCCTTGGTGGTATTGTACATAACACAGACGTCGGTCTCACCCTCGAGCGGCTGCAGTTTGGGAGTGATAAGAGAGAGCAGGAACTTTCGGGGGATGATCTTATGACCGTCGAAGTCTTGCGGTTCGATATCCAGCAGTCCGCATTCCTTGAGAGTATCGACCCCGGCCCAGTGACCCGGCCAGCGCACCGTCTTCTCGGCAAATTCCTTGAGTTCGGGTCGGGAGAAGATGAAGCTGGGCATGCCCGGAGTGACGGCACACTGCAGCTCTTCATTCTGGCCGAACTTGTCGAACGGGAAGGTTTCGCGGTCACCGATAGCCGGCACCTCGACTACCTTGCCGTCTTTGACCACGTTGAGCTTGATCATATATTCACGGAGCACATGCTCAAAGGCCCAGGTAATCATGTACCGCAGGGGGTGCTTTTGCGCGTACTCTTTGGCGGGAATGCCACCGACCCTGGCAATGGCGGATTCAGCCTTATCCATCTGGCGGATGGCATGGCCGACGGTGACATTGCTCAGCCCCGGGGCGAAGCCCATTCCATCGACAAACGTAACGCCGTTCTTCTGGGCGGTTTCGTGCAGCCAATCGCCGTATTCGTTCAGCGTCATGCCCTTGGGAAGTTCCAGTCCCTCAGTTTCAACGGCGTCCGGCCGCCGGTGATACTCTTCGAGCATGTCGACGATATTCAGTCCGGCCTCAATGGCAAACTGGACTATCCGGTAGCTGGTTCTGCGGTCGGGCATAGCGCATACGCCGACGTCGTACTGCTTCATCAGCTTGATGGCCGCATCCTTGTCATTTACGTCCAGAACGTGTGGGATAACCCGGTCGCTGCCGATCCATTTCTTCGTGTTTTCCAGGGCCTCTTTACGCCGTCCGGTGATTCCAATAGCCTCCACCTCTTTATCCTTGGCCATATCCCATGTCACCGCGGAGCCAATTTTACCGGATCCGCCAAAAACCAATACTTTCATCGATGCTACCTCCGTTTCTCAAAAGACATATTACGTCCAGGACAATCGCTGCAAATCCGCCGCAAACAGCAGCGCCGGTCGGGAAAACCCGGACCTTTGGAGCCACAAGGTAAGAGAATTAGCAACGATTGGCAAGTGGCTTCTTCCGGCTACCCGATCGGGCGGGTCAATCGGAGTAATTCTGGGGCCGGCATTGCAGCAAGTACAAGTCGCTGCCATCGGATGCGAACTCGACTTCCACCGGTGTATCCAGAGTCGACTCCAGTGTTCTGAGGATGTTCTGCACCTGCCGACAGAAGGGCGTATTGGAGATCAACCCTTCGAAGGTCACAATCAGCTTATCGCGGGCGCAGTCTATTTCGTGCTCTCCGGGCTTGCGGATATAGCCGTCCTCGTAAACCGAGACGGTGTCGGCCAGATCGGGCAAATCACAGGCGGCCTCGCTGAGGAAGTCCTCGATATTGAGGCTCTCGAAGTCCTCCGTTTCAAGATTGATGACATCGATTTTGTGTGGTGAATAGCGGACAATGTCCTCAGGGTTTACATTGACCCGGGCGGTCGGCTGGCCGGGAATGACGAGCACGGGATAGTCGCCGCTTCGACGGGTCACGGCCCTGGTGCCCAGGCCGGGGACCATCCGGACCAGTCCGTCCTCGCGGGCGATATGCGGGGACCACTGCAGTTCATTGTGGCTGAAAGCGATGCCGCCAAAAGAGGGCAGAAAATACCTGCCGATCTTGCGGCCGACGACTTCCTGAATAATGACACCCATCTGCTCGTTGAAATCCAGAAGCCCCCGCCGAGCGCGATACTCGATGGGATCCGGACTGAAGGTTGATGCATAGACTTCGGCGACCGCATCCATCACGGCCCCGAGCCGTCGGCGCTTGCTGCCCCGGTTGGCAATAAAGAGACTTCGGTATTTGCCGGCGAAGGCGGTGCCGAGGCGATCTTCGAGCAGACTCGAACTGCGGACGATGAGCGGCTTGTCGCCCAGATCATCAAGAGCCACCGACAGACCCTTGACGATGTCGACCGGGAACCGGGCTTCTTTGAACGTCTGAACGATGCGCGGGTATTCCAGGCGGACCTGTTTGATGTCCTTGTACTTCTGCTCCACGACATCATCAAAGTTGTTATCGTATACAAACCGGAGTTGGAGATCGGAGGCGATATGCCATGTTCGCGGCGTCTTGACATTGGCCAGCAGTTCGTCCTGCGCCGCTCTCTTGTCGAGAATCTGGGCCTGAAGGTACTGCCACGCTCCTTTGCCGCCAAGTCTACCCTGGGAATCGGGACTATAGATTACATTTTGAAAGAGTTGATGGAGGTCCCGGATCTCGACATGTTCCTTGGCCACATTGATGTAGCGCACCTGATCGGAGAGAAAGCGGCGGATGAGCGATACCAGCACCCCTCTTTTGCGAGGCGAGGAATCCTCCAACTCATCCGGTGTCAACTGGCCGTAGCGCCGCATGGCATCGACTACTTCCGGCAAGGTGAAGTTTCTATCCACGGTTTGAACCAGGAAGCTCAACTTATCTTCGTGAATCCATTTCCGGATACGCGACAGTATTTCTTCCTCGCTAAGGTTTTCGGCGGCGATTTTAAAGGCCGCGCTATTCAAATCGGTCGTAGTCTCGGGCGCGGTGCGTTGCTGGAGCCGATAGCCTTCGCTCAGCATTTCCTCCTCATCCGCAGTCTTATCGCCGCCAAAGGCCTGCATCAACTTCTCGGCTTCACCTATCCCGCTCCAGTAAAGGTAGTTTAACATCTTACGAGAAACGCTGACATACAGATCGGGGTCAGTCCGCCGGAGCATGTCCAGAACCACCTGCAGTCGACCGCGTAGTGGAGACGCCAGCGTGGGCTGGATTTCACTTTCTTGCTCTGCGATTGGCGACATCTCCCGGAGAGCCATGAAGCTGGCCAGGCGCTCGGCAACAGTCCGCACCAGTCTGATCTCTTCATCAAGAAAGGGTCCGTCGTCGGCCGGTGGCTTTTCCTCGAGGTAGTAAACCTGGAGAGTCCCAGCCACCTTGTTGTCGAGAATGATATCGGAGCTGGTTACCCAGGGCGATTCGGCAAAATCTTTGGAGGCATAGCGGCTGTTTCCGAGGGTAATCCGGGCACGGCAGACATCCGGAAAGCGCCAACCGGCGGGAACCGCCTCGACTGTTTCGCGGCACACAACCTCGACCGGCCGGTCAGGGTCGGACAGGATTTCTTCGACCTGATAAAGGCAGTCGAGTTCCCGGGACCTGTCCTGCAGGGATTCGCGGATTTTGTCTGGTGACTTTTTCGAAGCAGTCATGATAGATTCGATCCTTATCTGCCACGAGCGACCGGTCCGAGCTGCGATGGCCGCCGCCGGTGCGCATAACGGCCGGAAAGGCGGCATCCCACACAAGGGTGCCGCCCTCCAGAGGTCGCGAGTCTATGAAGTTTTTCGCCGGTATGGCGTCGGTCAGCTATTGAGAATTTCTTCGACCTCAGCCTTGCCGACATCCATAATGTAATGTATACCGCTGACATCGGCCGCCTCATGGGTCAGGGCCGCCATGTCCTCACGCGTGATGTGCTCCAGAGAGAACTTCCGGGCACCGCACATAAGTTGCGACAGGCCCTGAGCCAGTCTTTCATAATAAGTATACAGCCCGATGGCGCCTGACGGCAGGGCCTCGAACTCCTTATCACCGATTTCATCACGCAGGTGTGCGGCCGTGACGAAGATCTCGTCTTTGGTCTGGCCGAAACGTTCCACGTAGACCGGCAATTGGTGATTGTCGATGGCCATGCCGATAGTCTTGCCGACCATGGCGGCCGCAATGGGGCCACGCGCCATGCCGACCAGCTTGACGAAGGGAGCGCCGATGGCCAGGCCCTTGAAAATCTGATCTTCAAAAGTAAAACCGCCCGCGACCGCCAGAGCCGGGACGTAATCACCTTTAGCCGCCAGACGCTTGGCATACTGGTACAGCAGCGAGTGCAACTCCACCGGCGGCATACCCCACTCGTTCATCATGCGCCAGGGGCTCATCCCGGTACCGCCGCCGGCCCCGTCAACGGTAAGCAGGTCAATTTTGTACTTGGAGGCGAACTTGATGGCACGGGCGAGATCGGCCGGAATGTACGCACCCGTTTTAAGGGAAATGTATTTGGCCCCGGCTTTGCGCAATTCTTCGACCCTCTGGGAGAAGCCTTCTTCGGAAACCATGCCCACCCGCGAGTGACGTTCGAACTCCTTGAAAGCGCCCTTCTCAAAAGCCTTGATCACGTTGGGATCGGTCGGGTCGGGCAGAACCACGTAACCACGGTCGTAAAGCATCTGCGCTTTCTTGAGATTCCTGATCTTGACCTCGCCGCCGATATCCTTGGCGCCCTGGCCCCACTTGAGTTCGACAACCTGGACGCCCAGCTTTTGGATGGCGTATTCCTGCACCCCCAGGCGCGTGTCCTCGACATTAGCCTGAACGATAATGGCGCCGTAGCCATCGCGCTGGTTGTCCTGGAACAGCTTGACGCGCCGCTTCAGATCGACGGTGTCAACCACGCGGCCGTCCTTGATGGTCGATTCGACATCCATACCGACGACGTTTTCGCCGATAGTCAGTCCAGTACCGGCCAGGGCCGAGCCTATCGCCAGCCCCTCCCAGTTGTTTTTGGCGATATCGGTGGAGCCGATGCCGGGAATCACCCATGGATAGCGGAACTTCACGCCGTTGTCGTGCCCGAATTTGACTTCGAGATTGACATTGGAAAAGATGGCCTTGTCGCTGTCAGCTTCGATGCCGTGGGCGCCCACGGCGGTACCCATGATATTGAAATGGGAGTAGTCGACCGGATAGGTTTTCTCGGCGGCCGTGGTTATCACGCCGAAAGGCTGGGGATAGATGACCTCATGACCCCGGTAAGCGGATTTGCCGATTTCGCACATTCCGATACAGCCGTCCACGCAGGTCACACACATGCCGGAATTGGGTGAAACCGAACCCTCGGTCCTGTTCTTCGTCAAAGTTGCGGCCGATGAGTTTATTCTCGATAGGGTTATCGACATTTTTCTTCCTCCGTTACCAGGGTCAATCTTTCTTGATCTCGCATGCTACACAGGGATGCATGTAACACATCATATCATCAAATGCTTCTTTTTCAACGCAGGGCGGGGCCAGGTTGGCGCAGCCGCCGCATATGGCCTTGTCCGGTTCGGTGTAGGTGCACCTGAGAGAACAGGCCGGGCAGACATAAATACAGCCTCCGCACAGGCGGCAGACATCGGACTTAACGTCGAAGGGGGTGCCGATGGTGCGTTTTTCGCCGCGACCGCGGAAACCGATGGCTTTGGCCATCATCTGCTCTTCGCACATGCGAACACACAGGCCACACAGAATGCAGTCTTCGTGTTCCTGGTGGAAGGGCTGGCGGGTAATCTGATGGGCGGAGGCCAGGTCCTGGATCACTTTCGACTGCGGACAGGAGGCCAAAAGCAGCTCAAGGATCATTTTGCGAGCCCGGAGTACCCGCGCCGACGCCGTCCGCACTTTCAGGCCTTCTTCCACGGGATAAGTACACGATGATACCAGGCGGGCACGGTCGCCCTCGCCAATCTCGACCACGCAGAGTCGACACGCGCCATAAGGGGACAACCCCTCCATGTAGCACAGGGTGGGAATGGGGAATCCCAGAAACCGGGCAGCCTCCAGAAGGGTGGTGCCTTCTTCCATTTGTAGCTTCAGGCCGTTAATGAAAAGGGTGACCATACTCAGTTTCCTCCAGTTGCTGCTGCTTCAGTTTCCGGTTCGGCCTCCTTTGGCTGCGTATATTCCAGGTCGCAGCGCAGACAGCGGCGGGCTTCGCAGTGGGCTTCATCTATTGAGAGCGACACCTCGACCTCGGCGAAGTTACGCGTGCGCCACTCGGCCGGCGCCCGCGGTGTCTCGACACGGTCGGCCAAGGGTTCGCCGGTCTCGTCATCCGAGAAAGGCTCCACATAAACGCGCGGCAATCTCGGCTGTTCGATCCGGGCCAGTTCCTCCTTGCGGACATAACGGTCAATCATCACGGCGGCCCTCTTGCCGGCCGCAATCGACTCGACCACCGTATTGGGGCCGGTGACGACATCACCGGCCGCAAACACACCCGCTCGGTTAGTCAGCAGCGTCGTCGAATCGACCTTCACGGTGTTGGAGCGGGTCGTCTCGATACCACTGAGGCGGGCCGGTCCGATGGCGTCGATACCGGTATCCTCACCGATGGCGACGACCAAGGTATCGAGTTCGATCACGTGCTCGGTGCCGGGTATGGGCACCGGCCGACGACGACCGCTGGCATCGGTCTCACCCAGTTCGTTGCGGACACATTCCAGGCCCGCCAGATGCCCGTCGGTGGCGATGACCTTCGTCGGCGAAACAAGCGTGACAATCTTAATCCCTTCCTGACCGGTAGCCTCGATTTCCTCGAGAAATGCGGGCATGTCGTCTCGCGTCCGGCGGTAGAGAATAGTCACGCTCTGCACATCCTTCTGCCGGAGAGCCATGCGGGCGGCGTCGATGGCCGAGTTACCGCCGCCGATAACCCCGACCCGGCCTTGGGCCAGGTGCTGGCCGCGCATGTTGTAGGCTTTGAGGAATTCAATCGAAGGATATACACCGGGGACATCCTCGTTTTCCAATTTCAGCGGGCGACTCTTGTGCGCCCCGAGAGCCAGCAGGATCGCCTGGTAGCCCTCCTCGAACAAACTGTCGACAGAGATATCCCGGCCCAGCGCGGTGCTGCACTTGAGTGTAATGTTTTCGTCGAGCAGGGCTTCTACCTCTTTTCTGATAACCTCACGCGGCAACCGGTAGGATGGAATGGCACAGTAAAGCATGCCGCCCGGCTGGTCCTCGGCCTCAAACACCGTCACCTTGTAGCCCTTCAATGACAGGTAGTGGGCGGTGGTCAGGCCGGCCGGCCCGGAGCCGATTATCGCCACTCGCGGCGGCTCGCCGTCGGTCCAGGCGGAGCGCTCGGGGACGTAGCTGGAAGGGTCGGTGCGGTCGGTAATAAAGCGCTTGAGGGCACGAATGGCGATGGGATCACCGCCGCTGGTGCCCGACCGGCATCGCTCCTCGCAAGGATGATGGCAGACGCGCCCACATACCGATGGGAAGGGGTTGGCATCGCGGATGACCTGATAAGCCTCATCATACTCGCCGCGCGCAATGTAAGCCACATAGCGCCAGGCCTCGGTGCCAAGCGGACAGGCCGACTGGCAGGGCGCTCCCACCAGGTCTTTGCAGACAAAGGCATCACACCTCTTATCCCTGATATGTCGTTCAAACTCTTTGCGGAAGTAGCGCAGGGTGCTCAGCACGGGATTGGGAGCCGACTGGCCGAGGCCGCACATGCTGGCGTCCTTGACCGCCAGGGCCAGCTCCTCGAGAAGATCAAGATCCTCCATCGTGGCTGTGCCTTTGGAAATGTCGTCGAGAATCTCGTGCATGCGTTGCGTGCCCTTGCGGCAGATAAAACACTTGCCACAGGATTCGTCCTTGAGAAAATTCATGAAGTACTTGGCCACGTCCACCATACAGGTGTTCTCGTCCATAACGATCATACCGCCGGAGCCCATAATGGAGCCGGCCTTGGCCAGGCTGTCATAGTCAATGGAGAGATTGAACAGTCGAGCCGGAATGCAACCGCCCGAGGGGCCACCGGTCTGGACGGCCTTGATTTTGGCCGTGCCGCCGGGGCCGCCGCCGATATCGTAAACGACCTCGCTGAGTTTCGTGCCCAACGGAACTTCCACCAGACCGGTGTTACGGATCTTGCCGACCAGGGAAAATATCTTGGTGCCGGTGTTGCCCGGCACGCCTATCTTGACATACTCCTTGGCGCCCCGGCTGATGATCACCGGGATGTTAGCCAGCGTTTCGACGTTATTAATGCATGTCGGGTGGCCCCAGAGTCCCTTGGCAATCGGATACGGCGGCCGCTGTCGCGGTTCACCCATAAAGCCCTCAATGGACCTTATCAACGCCGTTTCCTCACCACATACGAAGGCTCCGGCTCCCCTAACAATCTGTATATCAAAATTGATGCCGGTGCGGAGAATGTTCTGCCCCAGAATTCCTGTGTCGCGCGCCTGGCGAAGAGCGATAAGAGCGTGCTTGATGGCCAGGGGGTATTCGTTGCGCGCATAGATAATCCCGTTGGTGGCTCCTATGGCAATGCCCGCAATGAGCATCCCCTCGATAATGGCGTGGGGATTACCCTCGAGTAGGGCCCGGTCCATGTAGGCGCCGGGATCTCCCTCGTCGGCATTGCAGATCACGTATTTTTGTTTATGGCCGTTGCCGGAGGCCCGGGCCAGTTCCCACTTTCTACCAGTGGGAAATCCGGCGCCGCCACGACCCCGCAGGTTGGACTCTTTGACTTCGTTTATAATCCGTTCGGGGTCCGGGTTGGCCAGGATTTCTGCAATCGCGGCATACCCGCCCTGTTCGATATAACTGAGCAAGCGGATAGGGTCGAGCATCTGATTCTTGCCCAGAATGACGCGAGTCTGCTTTTTGAAGAAGGGAATTTCATCTTGAATGCGACACACCTTGTTTTCGCGTGGTTCTCGGTACACCAAGTCCTCGTCGACATAACCGCCTATGGCCGCCTCAACCACCCGGGGCACATCTTCCATCTTCAGCTTGGTGTAGGGGTGCTCACCGGGCTCCACCAGAATGAGTGGGTCCATCTCGCAGAAGCCCTGGCAGCCGGTGACTCGGAGGGCTACTTTCTCCTGCAGACCCCGTTCGAGAATGTATCGTTTTGTGACTCTCAGGATATCGTTGGCACCGCTGGCCTGACCACAGGTCCCCGCAGAAATGATCAGGGTCGGCTTTTCAAGCTCGGACTCCCGGTCACCAAGGATGCGCTGTCGGAAATCACCGAAATCCTCAACTGTCGAAAGCTTTAACATGTAGCGATGTCTCCTTAGAATATAGAGCCTCGACCAACCATCAATCGACCGTGGCACCACCTAAATCAAGTATGTGCCCCTTGCAGCCCCGGCGTGAACAAATCTGGACGACGCCGCCGCCGCGGATAACCATCGGCACCATAGGCGCCCCGCAGTCACCGCACTTGGCGCCGCCAATAAGCTCGGCGTGGCAGTGGGGGCAGAACATGTGAACAATGGTGTCGGTGGGGATCTCGTGTTCCGAGGTCACGCTGTTGCTTCCGTAAAGACATGAGATCGCCAGCCAGCCGTGTTTGCTGCCGAAGGACACGGTCACCCGCACCGACGGGTGACCGTCGAGCATCTTACGCGAATCCATCAGGCTGTGGTTGCAGCGGGCGCAACTGACTTCGACAGGGAAGATTCTCTGGTCGGTGTCGATCTCCACTTTGTCCAGACCCACCCGGGCCTTTTCAAGAATATCGCCGACCCTGGAAGTAGTCACCTTGGGAAAATAGTGACCATCAACGACGACAACCGGTCCGAGAGCGCAGGCACCCAGGCAGTTAACCGTCTCCAGAGTGAACTCTTTGTCCTCCGTGGTGTCGCCAGCCCTGATACCCAACTGCCGCTCGATCTCGTCGGCGATCGCCGGACCGCCACGGACATGACAAGCCGTACCCAGACAGACGGAGACAAGATGCTTGCCGCGAGGCTTAAGACTGAACGCCCGATAAAAAGTGGCGACAGCGTAAATGTCAACCAGTGAACGACCGGTTTTGTCCGCCACCGTCCTCAAAACATCTTCAGGCAGATAGCTGTACTTGGCCTGAATCTCTTCCAAAATCGCGATCAGCCCGCCCCCGCCTGATTGGCTCTTTTCAATAATTGCTGAAATTTGGTCGGAAGTCATTGGTCTCTTCTATTGTTATAGGTAGACTTTGAGTATGTACTCTGCAAAGTTCAACTCTCTCTGAGGTTTCGTGACCGTCCGCTGACAACTACAACGCTCCAGAATCGAGTTAAAAGTTTGTGAATTATAGCACAAATGGCGGTCCAAGTCAAGAGCCAATGCCGCATCTTCTCCATATAAGCCGCTATACTACACCGGGAAGTGATGATTTCGGAAGGCGGTCACTGGCCGGGAATAAGTGCCGTGCGGGATCCCCCCACTGCCAACCGCCTGGCGAGGAGCCGGCGCCGCCGGCACCGGCTCTCGCGAACGCTAAAAAAGCTGTGTTTCGGTCTACGGGCGCGCCGATCAGTTGCCGGTGCGCTCGTTGCTGTCGCGGTAACCGCTATTATACAGGCCGATCAATTCCGTTACGGTGCCGCTTTCATCCCGGACAAACTGGATTCGGAACCTTTCGAGTTCCTCCAGCAGAAACATGTCCTGCCCCATCGGGGTCAGTCGATATTTCGGCCGATCCTCCCGTTGATAGTACAGATGACCACCCTCAAGCGTAATCGTGCGGGGACCGTAAACGCCCACGAAAGGTTTCAGGGCATCCTCGGCGAGAGTGACGGGATGGCGCATGGCTTTCAGACCATTCAGGACCCAATCAAGGCGATATTTGCGGTCTTCATTTGTTTCTTTTTGCAGCAGGGCCTGGAGAGCTTCTATCCGGGCGACATCCAGGGCCGAATCGGCCGGGACCGCGATATGAGGTTCAACGCCGGTGCCCTCCCAGTTAGTGCCGGTAATGGGGTTGACCGCACGCCCGAACGGCAAGGACATATCCACGTGGAGATTGAAAAACCTGCGGGAATTGACCGGATGGGCGCCACCGCCGGTGGTCTCGCCGATAATAGTCGCCCGCTCCAGGTTTTTCAGATTGTAAGTGAACTCCTCAGCCCCTGAAAACGTGTAGTCGCTCGTCAGGACATATATGGGGATGTCGGTCATCCGCGGTCCTTCGACAAAAGCCTGCGTCCAGAACTGCTGAGTGCTATCGGTTCGGCGGATGTAAAAGCTGTTGAGATGCACGGGCTCATCGAAAAAGTAACTGGTAATGAGTTGAATCATACTGGGACTGCCGCCGCCATTGCGGCGCAGATCGATTATGAGAGCATCGCAGTTGGCCAGGAAATTCATAGCTGCAATGGCCGTCGCCCCGGCGAAGGAAGCATCGGCGAATTGCCACAGTTCCAGATAGCCGATATTCCCATCGAGGCGTTCGACCTTGACAAAGCCGAAATTGCGGTACTTACTGAACTCGATAGCCCTTTTCAGCCGCTGTTCGTCGGTGAGCGTATCGCCGGGCTCACCTTGCACCTCCGGCATCGGGTGCACGTGCAGGTGGCCGTCATGACTTACTGACTGCATGTCTTCAGTCAATTTCTGAGTGAACTCGTCCAGACGTGTGATATTATCGTAGGCTTTGTTCTTCAGTTGGCGTCGCATAAACTCTTCCATCTTTTTAGCCACATCGGGAAAAACATAGATTTCGTTGAGGGCAGCGGCTATGCTGTCAATGATCTCGGCCTTAGCGGTTGCGTCAACGGCCGGCATCTCTTCGGCACCGGCAACGACTACCTGCTGAGCGTGGCTGGTCATGACCGCGACTGAAACCAGCAAAAAAGTGATTGCGGCCATCGCAACCATGCGCGTGGCTGCGGTGCGGCCCCAGGGCAGGGCCTTTGATTCGTTGGCGTACCTTCTGTACATACTTCGGTTCCTCCGTTATTTGGACTCCTGTTATTAACCCACATTAAATTTCATGACCGATGCCCGGTGTCGGTTGCCTGCCCGACTTCCGGAATCGTGTCACGCGCTCGTAAATGTCGGCCTGGTCGAGCAGCCCTTCACACTTATCGAGCGCCGAAAGGATGTCACAACCGGACGCCTCGATCAACTGCCGGGTAGCCAATCGAATATCGTCCCACAGCGGCTGTAAAAGCTTCGCGGTGCGATGACCTTTATCTGAAAGGGACAACAGGCGTCGGCGCTCGTCGGCGGGATCTTTGCTCGAGATGAGCAAGCCCGCGGCTGTCATTTCCGCGGCGAGCTGGTTGATGGCCGGATGAGTCAGTCCCAGAGACCGCGCCAGCGCCGTAACACTCACCGGAGTACGCTGTGAAAGAGTGTACAAAATGGGAAACCAGCGCGCTTCGAATTCGACGTCGTGTTCACGGTACAGGCGCGTGACACCCTTCATCAAACGCTCGCTGAGCCGTTTAAGGCGGCTGGCGAAGGCCAGCTCGCCCAATTGCTTCAAAACATCCATAGACTCGTCCTCCGCCGTCCCGGATCTCTCACACATATATAAGTACCCTGATTTACGTAAGTAGTTACATATTTTTTGCGCGAGGGGAGCCGGCCGGCCTGATGGCCGTCCGGGGAAATTAGGTCCGCTATCATACTTCAGGCAAGCGGCTTACGGACCGACATGCTCAATAGATGACCAATAAGGCCCATAAATGCCAGTTGACACCGAGACCGATCGGAACCATATTATCCTGTTACGAGTTAAAAGACATAAGCATGCAGATGAAAATGACAGTCACCGGGCGACGACCGGCAATGAGGCTTTTGGCGGCACTTTTCGCCGTTATCGTTCTTGGAGTTGCGCCCTTTTTGCAGGCCGGGCATTTGTCGGTTGACTGCGGCGCGGTAGCCACTTCCTGTTGTTGTTGTTCCGCTGGCGAGCAACAGGAGAACACTGCAACTGCCGGCGGCGTGTCCGGCAGGTGCGGCTGCGAAATGTCGAGCCGGGAGCCGATCCGGCAGGCGCCGGTAGAGGCCCAATACCGGCCGCAGGGCAATGCCCCGTTGGCCGCCGCCGAGACGATTTCATCCGTTCGGAAAATCACGGTACCGACCTTCGGGATTCCGGTCCGACCGGTTACTCCCAAGGTTCTCGGACCCCCTCTGTACATCAGTAAATCCTCCCTGCTCATTTGATTTTCTTCTCCTAGCTTTTCGTTACGGGTCAATTGCGCCCGTTTTCTAAATCTTTAACCAAAGGCGGTATTATTCCATGGCTAGGAAAGGAATATTTACACTAATCTGTTTTTTGAGTTTACCTCTGGCGAGTATGGCCGGAGAGGAACAGGCGTCGCAGACCGTGGACTCACTCATTCGGGTGGCGCTTGCAGCTAACCCGGATATCCGGGCGGCGCAGTTCGACCTGGCGGCTGCCGAGTACAACGCCAAAACGGCCGGTTCGTTGCCTGACCCGCAGTTGTCAGTGGGCGCGCTCAACCTCCCCCGAACCTCGTTGAGTTTCGGTGAGACCCCCATGTCCGGGCTATCGATCGGCCTGTCGCAGGCGATCCCATGGCCAGGGAAACTGCGGGCAAGGGGGACAATCGCTCGCCTGCACACAGAAGCCACAGCCCAGAGTGCAAATGCCTGGCAAAACAGCATCGTGCGACAGATCAGGGCGGCTTATTACGAATATTCTTACCAAATACTGGCTCAACGGATCCTGGAGGAGAATCTGCTTCTCACGGAAAACATCATCAAGGCTGCACAGGTGCGGTATGCCAACGGATTGGGTTCGATTCAGGAAGTTCTCCGGGCTCGGACAGGTTACGGTCGGCTCGAGAACCGATTGAGGCAGTCGGTGCAGGAACGCCGGTCGGCTTTGGCACAACTGGGCCGATTGACCAATGCGGCGACGTCTGTCGACGCCAAGCTTGACGCATATCTACCACCTGCGGGAGGCGGCCTTGAAGAAGCCGCCCCGGCAGAGTCCGGGGAGCGCCACCCGCTGTTGGTCGGCGCCACCCTGAAGGCCGAGGCCGCCGAAAAACGGCTCAGCCTGGCCAGGGCAGATTACTGGCCCGACCTCACGGTGGGAATCGACTACCGCATTCGCAAGAACGTGCCCATGGATCCGGTAGGCGGAGAGGATTTTGTCTCCGCGCGGATCGGCGTGCGGCTGCCCTTATATTTCTGGTCGAAGCAGAAGAACAACAGCCGCGCCGCGCGCCAGGCGCTGCTGGCCGCAGACGCACGCGAACAATCCGTGCGAAAACAGATCGAACAGCATCTGACCGACAACGCGCTGGCATTACAAACCACCCGGCAGTCGATCGCGGAATACGACGAGAACATTGTGCCGCAGGCGAAAGCCGCCTGGGAAGCGACCCAGATCGCTTACGAGGTGGGCCAGGTAGAT
>CBFCYQ010000058.1:0-13948 GCA_965602205.1 uncultured bacterium
TCGGCGGCAGGATGGTCAATATCGAGGCCGTGCCGGTGGTGATGGCGAAGAAATCAGCGGAGAAGATGCTTCTGAAAATTCTGGACGATATCGCCTCCCTGAAGAAGACCGGGCACGATTTGAAAAAAGCGATGGCCCAGTCAATGGCCTGCCGCTCGGCGGTTATGGCGGGCGATCGCCTGGGCGACAGCGAGGCCGTTCACCTGGTGGAGCGGCTCCTGCGCTCCGACAACGCCTACAGTTGTCCGCACGGCCGACCCACCTTTATCAAACTGAGCCGGGCGGACCTTGACCGGCAATTCGGACGTGGCTGAAACAGTAAAGATACCGATCATTTGCGGCCCCACGGGTTCCGGCAAGACGGCCGTGGCCGTGGAATTGGCCGGCCGGTGGCCGCTCGAAATCGTTTCGGCCGATTCCAGGCAGATCGTAAAGCGCCTTAACATCGGTACCGCTAAACCCACGCCGCAGGAAACGGCCGCAGTAAAATTCCACCTGATTGACCTCATCGAGCCGGGGGAGCGCTATACCGCCTTTCGCTTTATAGACGATGCCAACGCGGCTATCCGGATGATTTTGGATGGGGGTAAAATCCCCGTCGTGGTAGGCGGCACGGGCCTTTACTTGCGGGCGTTGACAGAGGGGGTGGTGGAAATAGAAAGCCAGGAAATGGCTATACGCGACCGACTCGAAAGGGAAATGGAAGCGGAGGGGTCTTCGAAGATGCACGAGCGCCTGGAGAAAATCGACCCGCTGTCGGCGGCGGCCATTCATCCCAACAACCGCGTGCGCATCATTCGTGCTCTGGAGATTTTCTATTTGACCGGCAAATCAAAGTCCGAACTTGCCGCCACCGGTGCGTATAAGAAAAGTGAACACGAGTTTGAGTATTTCTGTTTGATGCCGCCCAGGTCGCAACTCTACGCGGACCTTAATGCTCGCGTGGATGACATGATGCGACAGGGCCTGCTTGACGAGGTCAGATCGCTGGTGGATGCCGGTCTGGGGAACGCCGTCAGGAGTGCAAACGTTATCGGCTACAAGGAGATGCTCGATCATTTGGAAGGAAGACGTTCGTTGCCCGAAGCGGTGAATCTTCTAAAGCAGAACACGCGCCGCTACGCTAAACGGCAGGTGACATGGTTTCGTCATCAAACAGAGGCCCGGCTGTATTCTGACGCTGAGGGCTTGAAAAAGGACCTGGTCCGGCTTCTGCAACAAGACGAGAAGGGTACTGGTTAAAAGCTTGACACGTAAAAAGGATACTTATTATATAGCAACGGCTTAGAAGCTGGACGGTTAAAGGATTGGGAAAGCCGTTCCGATATATATAGAAAAAGACCGGGGTTCCTCTGATGGATGGAAATGCTCAACTTCTGAACAGTAGTAAAGTTATGCGCCTGGTGGCGCCGTTTGTTTTGGGTCTCATAGTCACGCTGATCGCCTGCGGAGGTAAAAACAGCCTGTCCACACCGCAGATTTATGGCGACAAAAAACCCGTTTCGGATTCAATGAAGGCTGACACGGATACCGCGAAAACGGAATATACGCACGATAAGCCTCTGCTGTACGCCACGCCGCAGCAACCGGGCAGCGACCAAGCGGCGACTCGCGAAGTACCGCCGGACAGCGGTGCCGGCAGTCCCGGTAGCCGTCCGGACAGCCTCTCCAGGCCGTCGGCAATCGATAGCAGTGTTATCCGTCAATCGTCCAATTCCGAAGGCTCTTTCTTCCGTGCTGATGTTGCCGTGGATGACTCGGCTGCCGCTGTTGACGATGATATCTGGCGCCAGTTCGACCTGGCCGGCGAGTATCGCTCGATGGGTGTTATCGCCAACCGGGAGGCCAGTTGGGAAGAGGCCCAGTACTACTTCGAGAAGGCGCTGAAAATCCTGGCCAGACTGGATATCGAAGGGGATTCGGTGTTGACCCCGGAGGCCATTCAATACAACCGGATGCTGGATGACATTGTCGCCGACTACCGCGTGACCCTGCGATCGCTGGGTCATCTCGAGGACGACGTGTCCTCTTCGGTGGTCCTGGAACGGTTCATTGACCTGTCGGACAATCTCGGTCTGGACACGATGCGCATCTATTCGGGCGATGCGCGGGAGGTCACCTATGACATTCCGGTGGTTATGAACGACCGTGTCAAAAAGTCCATTATCTATTTCCAGACGGTTGCCCAGGAAGCTTTCAGGAAATACCTTCGCCGGTTCAACAAGTATACCCCGATGATGAAACGCATCCTCCGCCAGTACGGCCTTCCGGAAGATCTTGTCTACCTGTCGCTGGTCGAATCGGGCTACAATCCCCACGCCTACTCGTGGGCCAGGGCGATGGGGCTGTGGCAGTTCATATCATCGACCGGACGCATGTATGGTCTCAAGCGGAACTGGTGGCTTGACGAGCGCAAGGATCCGATCAAGTCCACCCATGCGGCCTGTCGCTTTTTAAAGGATCTCTACAAGCAATTCGGCTCCTGGGAGTTGGCTATGGCTGCCTATAACGGCGGTCCCGGCCGTGTGCGGGGGACCATCAAAAAACAAAAAACTATCGATTTCTGGAAAATGCGCCTGAGGCGTCAGACGATGGATTATGTTCCGTTGATTATGGCTGCGGCCATTATTGGAAAGAACCCTGAGAAATACGGTTTTACGGACATCGAGACCGAACCCGAGGTGAATTGGGACGAGGTGCAAATCGACCGGTGTCTGGAACTCTCCGTGGTAGCTAAGGCGATTGGCTGTACAACAACAAAACTCAAGGAACTTAACCCCGAACTGCTGCGCAAGTATACGCCCCCCAATGCAAAGAAGTATCAACTCAAAATCCCGCGCGGCAGCAAAGCGAAATTCCAGCAGGTCTACGCCGACCTACCCTCGCCGGTGGAAACCAGCTGGGTGCGGCACAGAATCAGAAAGGGTGAGACCGTCAGCACTATCGCCGCCAGGTACGGCGTTTCCCAGTATGCCATCTTCGAGGCCAACAATCTGCGCCGGCGTTCGAAGATATATGCCGGCAAAGAGTTAATTGTGCCGGTACCGCTCGACCGTGATAACGCCTCCTCGCGCAGCCGGAAAAATCGAGATTACGAGGCCAAGAACAACATCTACAGCGTGCGTTCGGGCGATACGATGTGGGATATTGCACGTGCCTTCGGCACCACCGTCGACGCTCTCCGCCGGGCCAACTACATTGAGCGCGGTTCGCGCATCTATGTGGGTCAGAGCCTGAAAATACCGTCAAGCGCCAAGAACTTGAAAGAGAAAAGCAGCTCCGGGCCGATGACGTATGCCTCGAAGGATAACAAGTCGTCGCAGCGCAAAAGCACTTCCGGCAGCAGCTCGGCCGGCACGGTCAAGAGCTACAAGGTGCGGTCGGGGGACACGCTCTGGGATATCGCCCGCAAATTCGGCACCACTACCGGCAAGCTGCGCAAGCTCAACGGCCTCGGTCGCTCCAGTAGAATCTACCCCGGACAGAAATTGAAGGTAACCTCTGATCCGGGACAGGACTATGTTATACACAAGGTCAGAAGAGGGGAGACACTCAGCCGCATCGCCGGCAAATACCGGACCTCCATTTCCAGGATTCTAGCGGCCAATGATATAGACGACCCCGATCAGCTGCGCGCGGGCGACAGGTTGAAAATATACACAAAATAACAGGATTTGATCATGGCCAAGAAAAGGGATGTCATAATAGGCGTCATTATCGCTGCGTCTTTTCTGTTCGCTTTCGTCTTCTTTGTGTTGATTGTCATCGGCTTTCTGGCGCCGGACAGCGATTTTGAGTTCGCCGGTTTGGGAGGGAATGTCGGTGTCGTCGAGATGTTCGGTGTTATCGACGAGGAGTCCGGGCGTCCTGCGATCAAGCTGTTGGACAAATGGGCGGAGAACAACTCTATCAAGGCTGTCGTTGTCCACATCAACTCACCCGGCGGCGGGGTCGCGATTTCCCAGGAGCTCTTTGATGCTATCAGGCGTGCCAAGGAGAACAAACCGGTGGTTGCCGCGATGGCTTCAGTGGCGGCTTCGGGGGGCTACTACATCGCGTGTGCCGCCGACCGGATTATCGCCAACCCCGGCACTGTTACCGGTTCCATCGGTGTCATCTTCCAGTTTCACACTTTCCAGGAGTTAATGAATAAAATCGGAGTCGAAACTGAGACGGTCAAGTCGGGCGACTTGAAGGATGTCGGAACCTATTCGCGCTCAATGACAAAGCAAGAGAGCTTGATGCTTCGCTCGGTCGTCATGGATTCCTACGAGCAGTTTGTGGAGGTTGTCTCAGAAGGCAGAGACATGGAGCGTGACGAAGTTTACTCGCTGGCGGACGGCTCACTGTTTACCGGACTTCAGGCCTATAACCACGGCTTGATCGACACTCTGGGGGGGCTGAAGGAGGCGGTGGACCTGGCTGCAGACCTTGCGGGTCTCGAAGGGGAGCCCCGCGTGGTGCGGCCCCGCGAGCGTAAGCAATTGACAGTCTTTGACTTAGTTCAGGGAGTCTTGGGCCAGGCCGGGCGCGCGGTCAAGGACGAGCTGGTCGGGCCGGAGCTTATGTTTCTTTACCGGTAGAGTATCATTTTTCAAAAAACTCAAGAAAAACTCTGGACAAAGACGATTTTTTGCTTTGCTTATCTGAGACCGTTTGGTATCTTCACCTGTAGCATAGGGTTATCGCCGTTGCTGACGGTGCGACCAGAGGCGCGATATAACGGAGAAATAAGTAAGTAACGAAATATAACGAGGCGTTTTGGCTAGGGAGGATAATGTGACTAAAGCTGATTTGGTCGAAAAAGTGGCTGAGAAGACTGGCCTTACCAGGACAGACGTAGCGGTAGTCGTTGACTCATTCCTGGATACCGTCAAAAAGTCATTGGAGAACGGTCACAATATCGAGATTAGGGGCTTCGGGACTTTTAAGATCAAGTTGCGCAAGGCTCGTAAGGCGCGGAATCCTCGCACCGGTGAAGTTGTCCCGGTGCCGGATCGCAAAGTGCCTGTTTTCAAACCTTCCAACGAATTTAAGAACATGATAACGAAACTGGCTGTTTAAGTACGTGCCACTATAACACGGAGGATTGATGCCCAGCGGTAAGAAACGGAAACGACTGAAGATTAAAACGCACAAACGTAAAAAGCGCAGACGCGCTAATCGTCATAAGAAGAAGAAATAGATATTTAGAGAACAGGTGGGGAAAACCGTCCGCTTCGTCCGGAATGGATTTCCCACCTGATATCGAAAGTCATATATCCTGCCGAAGGAGACGATCAAACGGTGCTGCTAACGGTAACATAGACAATGATTTGCTGTAGCAAAAGTTTTTTGGTGCCCGCTATGTAATGCGGGCATTTTTTTTGCATAACAGCAGCGAGGTGAAATGTACGATTGTCTATATGCTGGCCGTGCTATGCGCCTTGAGTCACCCTACAGACGCAACCGCCGGAGAACGCGCCGACTTCCGTGTCAACGATGATAACACCTCGGCGCAGCAAAACCACCCTCGCGTTGCCGTGGCCGGCGACGGTTCTTTCGTCATCACCTGGGTTGATTTTCGCGGTACCAGCAGTGACGTTTACCTGCAGCGCTTTGACACCGCCGGTTTTCCGATTGGGTCAAACGCCCGGGTAAACGACGACGTCAACAACGCCTATCAATTCGAGCCGGCCATTGGTGTCGATCTGTCGGGTCTGTACTCCATTGTCTGGAAGGATTATCGCCAGAGCTATTATCCTTTTGACCCGGACATATTTTTCCAGCGCTACGATTCATCGCTCTCGCCCATAGCCTCCAATGTCAATATCACCACCGAGCCGCCCGACTCTTCCAGGGAAACTCCCGACATCGCTCTGTACCAGTGGGGCGGGGGAGTGGTGGTGTGGGCCGACTATCGAAACAACGACTGGGATATCTATGCCCAGGTGATCTCAGCGAACGGTACTCTCATCGGCCAGAACATCAGAGTCAACGACGATGAGGGAAGATATCAGCAACACGCGCCCCGCGTGGCCGCTTCGCCCGAGGGCTGGTTCGCGGTGGCCTGGTATGATAACCGCAACGGTGACGACGATATTTATGTTCAGCGTTTTGATTCCCTGGGTATTCCTCTGGGTGAAAACATCCTGGTCAGTGCCGACACGCTGGGGTTGCGCCAGGCCTTTCCGGATCTGGCCTGTGACGGCGCCGGGCACTTCACCGTCGTATGGGTCGATTGGCGCAACGGGTTTTATCCGGCTGATCCCGACATATATGCGCGCAAATACGATACAAGCATGACTCCGGTCACGCCGGAGAATCGGGTTAACACCGACAACCTAAAAACGGCCCAGCGGGAACCGACCATTGCGGCTGACCGCATGGGAAACGTAGCCATTATCTGGGCCGATTCGACCGCTTCTTCATGGGACATCAACGGTCAGATGATCGACGTGGATGGCGTTGTGCGCGAGGAAAACTTCCGCGCCAATTTCTTCGGCGACAGCCTCCAGTTGCATCCGGATGTCGCTCTGGACGGCTGTTTCCGCTATGTTACCTGGGCGGACAGGCGCAATGGCAACTTCGATGTCTATGCCTCCATAACCAGATACAACGACCCCACCCTCGTGGCGACCCCCGCCTCTCTGAAATTCACCATGGAACAGGGGGGAAGCGCGCCGCCGCCGCAAACGGTTGTCGTTGAACACACGGGCTACAATCGCCTGGGTTTCCGCGTCGATATAGCCGGAGACTTCATTGCGGTGTCACCCGCCGTCGGGCACACGCCCGATACCATAGGGGTCAGCATCACCACCGATACTCTCGCCTTTGGCACTTACCTGGGCTGGCTGACTTGTGTGGATACCGTGAACCACGATTCCTCCGCCAGGGTGTCGGTCAGGCTCGATGTGACGGCGCCGGTTATGGTCGTGGTGCCGGACACTATATACTGCCGCGCCTTTGCGGGCATAGACGAGGACTATTACGAGCCGATCGCACTGACCAATGCGGGCACAGGACAATACTCGTGGACGGCTTCCGAACAGAGCGACTGGCTCGGACTGAATTCATACTCGGGGGTGTCGCCCGATTCCATCGAAGCTGCCGTGAATGCCGCCGGCCTGTCAGCCGGCTACTACGTCGAGCCGGTGGTGCTGGAATCGGATGCCGCCTCGGGGTCGCCCGACACCGTCTGGGTAGCCCTCGAAGTAGTCGACAACCTGCCGTATCTTCAGGTCGAGCCGGACTCGATCTTTATCCGGGCCGACATTGAGGCTGTCATTGACACGCCGGTGCTGGTATCGAACCCCGGGGTGGGTATTCTGGCCTGGCAGGCGAGCACTGAAGATGCCTGGCTGGTTCTCGATCGCACTTCCGGGTTTGCCGGAGACACGGTGAATATCGCGATAGATTTTACGGGGCTGGCAACCGGCGCCCACCTGGCGTGTATCGATTTCGTGGACAGTGGTTCCTTTAACGTGGCCAAGCGGCTGCCCGTGGTATTGGACCTGTACGAGCAGTCCACGGACACCGTTATATTCGAACCGGTCAACACTCGAATTCTCGAACCCGGCGTCATGCCAGTCAGACTACACTTGAAACGGGCGGCCGGCAGAGTTTATCTGCCATTTCGGTTTGATGCCTCGCTGATGAGTGGTGATTCGGTCGTCTTCGGCCCCAGCCTGCCGGACTTCATGGAATGCACCAGCGTCCTTGATGGCGAAACGGGCCGTGTAAGCCTTGTGGTCGAGCAAAAGCACCCCGACTCGTTTATGACGGCGGACAGTTACCTGCTGGCCGACTTTTATTTCACAGCCGGGGAATCGACGGTAACCGTTCTTGTCGACACGCTGCTGCTCGACACGCTCTCGGCCCACGTAGTAGCCTCCGACGGCCGGAAATTGTCACCGGCCATAATCCCCGGTGAAATCGCTATTGGTTCCGGAACGGCCGTCGATGAGTTATCCGACAGTGGTCTGCCGAGCCGGTTCGGCCTGTCTCAGAATTATCCGAACCCGTTCAATCTGGCGACGGTAATCGAGTATGGTTTGCCCCGGAAATCGCGCATCGAACTGGAAATACTCAATATCCTCGGCCAACGGGTCAAGAGCCTCAAAGCCGGGCCGTCGTCGGCTGGTTATCACCGGGTCATCTGGGACGGGCGCTTCGACAACGGCCGCACGGCTCCGTCGGGAATATATTTCTATCGGCTCCGCTCGGACGACGTTTCGCTGGTGAACAAAATGGTCCTTGTCAAATAGTGACAAGCCTTTATCCGGAATTCCCCTCCAAAAAAATGCCGCCGGCGAAAAACTTTTCGCGGTCAAATCCGTAAAGTAAAGCAGTGACAGCTAACGAAATAATCCGTGGAGGTACTATGAGACTGGTAGTGATCATATCCGTTGCCTGTGCAACCCTGGTTCTGTTTGCACTATCGGCCCTGGCTGACAATAGTGGTCGTATTTACGGCGTAATTACGACCATCGACGGTGACGATTTTGAAGGGCTGATACGCTGGGACAAGAACGAGGGAAGCTGGGTGGATCTCCTCAACGGAAACAAGGAGATTCCCAAAAAGTATCTCAGGAGGTCCAAGAGCTCCGCCAGGAAAAAATATAGCGACCGGGATGGGTCGATAAAGATTTTTGGGATGGAAATCGGAGGAGTAGGTCGCACCAGTTGGGATTGGTCAAAATCGGCTCAATCCGGCATGCGTTTCGGGCATATCAAATCAATGGAGATAATCGATGACGATAATGTCCTGATTGTCACACAATCCGGTCTGGAAGTGGAGTTGGGCGGAGGCTCGACCGATATCGGCACCGATATTCGCGAGATAGTCATTGAGGACGAGGACGAAGGTGAAATAGAACTCGTCTGGGATGATATCGAGACCATTGAGTTCATGGCCGCCAAGACCGATGAGAAGTCCGGTTTCGGAGAGAGGCTGTACGGCGATCTGGAGACACGACGGGGGGACCAGTTCACCGGCTTTATCTGCTGGGATGTCGATGAACTCTTTACGACGGACATTCTCGATGGAGAGGAGAAGCGCCGAAAGCGCAAGATAAGCTTCGGCAAGATTGCCGCGATTGAACGCTACAGCTCAAGTGGAGCCACGATCATAATGGGGGACGGCGACGAGATGCTCCTGCGGGGCACCAACGATGTCAATGATGAAAATCGCGGCATTACCGTCTGCGACAACAACCTGGGCCAGGTCATCGTCGACTGGGATGAATTCGAGAGAATCGAGTTCAAACCGGCCCCAAAGCAGATTGAATATTCGGATTTCGACGGCGGAGAGCTCTTGCGGGGCACTGTCTTTACAGAAGACGGGGAGCAGTATTCCGGCACTATCCGCTGGGATAACGATGAAGAGTACACCTGGGAGATCCTGGACGGCAATTCTCGCGACGTCGAGTTTGATGTAGAATTCGGCAAGATCAAAGAGATACAGAAAAGGTCCTATCGTTCGTCGACCGTTATCCTTCGGGACGGCCGCTCCTTCCGCCTGAGCGGCTCCAACGATGTCGATGACGACAATAAAGGGATTTTCGTCACTACTGATGATGGTGACGAGGTCGAAGTTGACTGGGACGAGTTTGAAAAAGTGGTGTTCGAACACTAAGCGGATATGGTGACAAATCTCACGCTCGCAACGTGAGTTGAGCGCATATGGTCACCAGGGCAGGAGAGCGGCCGGTTTATACCGGCCGTTTTTTTTTGCGAATCCGACTGCAACCTCGTGGCTGTCGCCATACCCCGGCCAAAAAAAAACCCTGACGCGCGATGACGTCAGGGCGTAAGTTATTCCGAAAGACTTCTTAGTTCAGGGCTTCGTGTTCCTGGCGTTCTTTGAGGTCTTTGACGTGCTGTTGAGCGATGGCGAGGTCGCTTTTGGCCTTCGGCACTTTTTTCGCCAGTTTGATAAAGCTCTCCCATACGGCTATCGCCCCGGCGATATCATCCGGGCTGGCCGACTCTACCGCTACGGCGTAATTGTAGCTGGCTTTGTACTTCTTGGGATTAGCCTTCTGGGCCGCCCTGAAGGAACTTGCCGCCGACTTGAATTTCTCTTGTGACAGATAGATCTGCCCCAGCGCGAAATGCGAATTATAGTAAGAACCCTTCAATTCTACAGATTTCTTCAGGCTGGCGATGGCCTCAGTCGTCTTTGCCGTTTTGCTGTAGGCCTTGCCCAGCATGTAATACGTCAGGTAATCACCGCCGCCGTTGGCATGACAACTATTCAATGTCTCAATGAGAACGGGGTAATTGCTTTTGGCGAAATAGACCTTGCCCAAATCTTTGTATAGCTCGGCATTCTTGCTGTCCAGTCCTATGGCCGTTTTGAAGGCCGTTTCGGCTTCAACGTACTTCTTGAGTTTGTACTCGACCCGGCCGAGGTTGGCGAATACATCGGGATTGGTGGCATCTTTCTCCGAAGCGGTTCGGAACATATCAAGGGCGTTGGCATAGTCGTTTTTCTCAAAGTAGATGGCTCCCAGGTTGATATAGGCGTCGACGAACTCGCCATCCTCTTTGATGGCGTCATTATAAGCGGCAATCGCCGCCTCATCGTTGCCCTCGAGCTTCGCCTTGATGCCGGCGTTGAAGTGCTCCTTGGCTTTCTCCGCGTCAGCGACGGCGACGGATACCATGGTCGAGAGAAGGAAGGCGGTAACGGCGAACAGGATGGTGAATGAAAATCCACACCTGACTGATCTGAGCATAAAAATACTCCTTTTAGGTTTGGTTATATATTCTACAGTCTTAGTCATGATTTGATCCCGGTCTATCAGAGCGATTCACGATACTTCATCAGGACGGTTTTGACCTCGGGATGTTTAATGGCCAGGATTCGGGCGGCCAGCACGGCAGCGTTTTTCGCCCCGGGTTTGCCGACGGCCACGGCGGCCACAGGAATCCCCGGCGGCATTTGCGCAACGGAGAGCAGCGCGTCCAGGCCGTTCAAACTGGCCGGCAGGGGAACGCCGATCACCGGCAGACTGGAGTGAGCGGCGGCTACCCCGGGCAGAGCGGCCGACATTCCGGCCATGGCGATGATAACTTCAAAACCGCGCTCTTCAGCCGTCGCAGACAACTCCCGCGTTTTCTCCGGGTGCCGATGGGCTGAAGAAACTTCAACATCGCACTCAATCTGCAACTCGCGAAGTTGTGTACGGCAGGTCTCGGCGTACTCGAGATCGGATTTTGAGCCGACCATTATAAGGACTTTTGGCATTATTATCTCACAGGTTTCCCGGCTCGAAAGCCGATATCGCGCCGATACATGGCGCCTTCGAACTTGATCTTGTTCACCACACGGTAAGCTCGATTGAGAGCCTGCCTTAAATTTTTGTCCATGCCCATGACCCCCAGGACCCGGCCGCCGGCAGTGAACCAGGTCTTGTCTCTGTACGAAGTGCCGGAGTGGAACACATAGCAATTGTTGTCCTTGCCGTCCTGGAGGCCGCTTATCTTTACCCCGCTGGCATACCTTCCCGGGTATCCTTTGGATGCCATTATAACGCACGCCGCCGTATTATTGTGCCATGAGAATTTTCCTGTCGAGGCCAGTTTCTGATTTACGACAGCGGTCATTATCTCCGCCAGGTCATTCTTCAGCAGCGGAAGTACCACCTGGGATTCCGGATCGCCGAAACGACAGTTGAATTCGAGCACCTTGGGGCCTTCGCCGGTGATCATCAAACCAGCGTAGAGAACACCCTTGTAGACAATGCCTTCTTTGGCAAGACCTTCGATGGTAGGTGTCAAGATATGATCATCGATATCCCGCATGACTTCGGGCGGTGTAAAATCGGTAGGACAATAGGCCCCCATGCCGCCCGTGTTGGGACCGCGGTCGCCATCATAGGCCTGTTTATGGTCCTGGCTGGAGAGCATCGTACGAATGGTCTTGCCGTCGGTAATGGCCATGACCGAAACCTCCTGACCCTGCAGGAAAGATTCGACCATCACTCTTTCGCCCGCCTCTCCGAAAATCTTCTTGATCATAATGTTTTCTATCGCGCGGGTTGCTTGTTCAAGATCGCGAACTATCACCACTCCCTTTCCCGCAGCCAAACCGTCAGCCTTTATTACCGACGGGTACTGCACGGACTTGCAGAAACCCATGGCTTCGGCGGCCGTCGTAAAGACCTTGAACGGGGCTGTCGGAATGTGGTACTTGCGCATGAATTCCTTGGAGAATACCTTGCTGCTCTCAATCTGAGCGGCGTCTTTAGTAGGGCCGAATATCTTCAGCTTTCGCTTCTGAAATTCGTCGACTATGCCGGCCGCAAGCGGTGCCTCGGGACCCACAACTGTCAGACCTATTTTGTTGCGGTGGGCGAAGTCGGCCAGGGCCTTATGGTTGTCGGGTGCGATGTTGACGCATTTGGCTATCCGGCTGATGCCGCCGTTTCCGGGGGCGCAGAAAATCTTGTCGATCTTTCGCGATTGCTTGAGCTTCCAAACGAGAGTGTGCTCTCGGCCTCCCGATCCGATTACTAGTGCTTTCATATAACCCCGTATTTCAGTAAAAACTCTAATTTATACATCAAATTCCATATTTTTCAAGCTCTTTTTTCCCCAGATCGTTCACTGACCGGCAATTTTCATTGCGAAAATCCCGAAATACCTTATTTTATTGGATATTAAGGGCTTACTGTCGCTGTACTTACCTGCATCTTGCGCGGCCTGGCCAAATCCGTGGACGAACAGGAGGAAACACTTGCGCTATTTGCTTATTTTCCTGATAACAGCCGCATTGCTAATTGCGGCCACCCCCCAAACGTGGGCCGAATCCGTCTCCCTGGTCACCGTCGATAATCTCACCAAAGAGCAGTATCTGAAGATGGCTGGACTGGGCCTGGAGGTTATTGAGGCCAGGTCCGGCCGCCTGGAGATGCTGGCCTGGCCGGATGATATCAAACGACTGGCCGAGGCTGATATCCCGTTTGTAAAGCAGATCGATGATCTGACGGCGTTTTACAAATCCCGATATGCTGCACCTGAGACTATGGGGGGATTCCGTACCCTCTCCGAGATCGAAAGTTGTCTGGACAGCCTGGCGGCCATTTATACCTCGATTATGACGCCCAAATTCTCCATCGGAAAGTCAATCGAAAATCGGGACCTGTGGGTGGTCAAGGTCTCGGACAATCCCGGCATTGACGAAGACGAACCGGAGGTCGGCTATATTTCCATGATTCATTCTCGCGAACCGGCGGCCGGAGCGGCCCTTCTGCACTTTCTGATATATATGCTCGAAAATTACGGAAGTGATCCGGAGATTACCGACCTGGTAAACAATCGCGAGCTGTATTTCCTGCCGTGCCAGAATCCCGACGGTTACGCCTACAACCAGGCCATTGAGCCATACGGCGGCGGCATGTGGCGCAAGAACCGCCGGGATAATGGCGATGGCTCCTACGGAGTCGACCTGAACCGCAACTACGGTTTTCAATGGGGATATGACGACGTGGGATCGTCACCATGGACCGACGTCGAAACATATCGGGGCCCGGCGGGTTTCTCTGAGCCGGAGACTCAGCACGTACGCGATTTTAGCATTGGGCGCGAATTTGTCATCGTGCACAACTTCCATACCTATTCCGACCTTGAAATCTGGCCGTACGGTTATGACCGGATCTTCTCTCATGAAGAGGATTTCTACAAGAATCTCGGCGATTCTATAACGCAGTTCAACGGTTATGAGCCGGGCGTTGGCTGGACGCTGTATCCGACCAACGGGGATGCCGATGACTGGGGCTGGGGGGACACCCTTTCCAAGGATCGCTACATTTCTCTGACCTGTGAGATCGGCGGTCCGGCGGATGGTTTCTGGCCCGATCCCAGCCACATTCCGGGGCTCGTGGAAGAGAATATCTGGCCCAATCTCTTCCTGGCTCGTATCGCCGACAATCCCTATGTAATTGGTCCTCCGAAGGCGCCG
>CBFCYQ010000059.1:0-13611 GCA_965602205.1 uncultured bacterium
ATCCTGTTCAGTGACACCGTGCGCAATAACATCTTATTTGGGCGTGAGGATGTGTCCGAGACTTTGCTGGAGTGGGCGATTGAGGTTTCGCAGTTGAAGGGGGAAATAGAGTCCTTTCCGCGAGGTCTGGACACGCCCATCGGCACCCGCGGAATGTCGATCTCAGGCGGTCAAAAACAGCGCCTGGCCCTGGCGCGGGCGCTGGTCGGCAAACCGAAAATCCTCATTCTCGACGACTGTACGTCGGCGCTGGATTCGCGGACGGAATCGGCCCTGTGGGACCGTCTGCACGAAGTCCTGCCGGAGATGACGGCCATCCTGATCACGCATCGGCCGGATACGCTGGAGCAGGCCAATATTATATATGTGTTACAGGACGGCCGGGTTGTCGAAGCGGGGAAACACGCTGATCTCGTGACGCGAGCAGGTCAGTACGCCAAAATATACCGTCGCTTCGTTCTCGAGGAGGAGGTCAATCAGTAAGATTTCGGCCATGACAGCGCCCGGACATCGATGATGTCCGGGCATTTTTTATATTTGGCCGACCGCTTTCCCACTGACGCTCGTATTCTTTTATTGACTCGGAGCGCCAACAGTCGTTAAATTAACAGGTACAAAAACCATTAAACTCCAGTTAGATAAGGTCCTATGGGAAAACAGGCAGCCAGGGCAACCGACATGGTGATGACCTGCGGTGATCCCACCGATGCACCTACGGGCGTAGTCGTGGCAGCGGGTACCGTCTTCATAAACAAATTACCGGCGGCCAAGCAGACGGACCAGGTGACCGGTGTTGACGTCCACATTGTCATGGTGCCGACTCCCGGCGGTCCGGTACCGACGCCACTGCCGCATCCGTTTGTTGGCATGCTCGACAGTGCTTTAAGTACGACCGTCAATATAATGGGCCTGCCGGCGGCAATGGTGGGCAGTATGGCCTCAAATATGCCGCCGCACATCCCGACCCCACCCGGAACGGCATTTCAGAAACCGCCGGCGAACAAGGGCAAAATCCAGTTAGGCAGCACCAACGTCATGATCGGCAACGGGGGAGGCGGTGGTGGCGGCGGTGGCGGTTCGGCCGCCAAAGGCGCCGCGGCTGACGGTAGCGGTGCCACTTCAAGTGCGGCCGCCGGAGAGGGCGCGGAAGCCGAGGGCGAGGACAAGGATGAAAAGACCTTCATCGAGTTCAACTTCAAAGACGAAAAAGACGATAAGCTTGCCGATGTCGAGTACGAGTTTATTTTCCCGGACGGCAAGTCGGAAAAAGGCAAACTGGGCTCGGACGGCAAAGTCCGAAAGGACGATGTCCTTAAGGGCAACTACAACGTTCGTTTCAAAGGCCTTCACGACGCCCGCTGGGGGAGTACCATCGGTTCGGCCGTCGATCCCAACGAGATGCTCGTCGACGCTCCTTTCCTGGAGGATGGCACCTCCGTCAAAATCGAGATCTTCCGTCTTCACCAGGAGTTGCCTTCGGATAAGATTGCCTCGGTTTCGGCCAAAGTGGAAAAAAACAAAGTAAAGGCCGAGTGGACTTACAAGTACGACAAAAAGGACAAAGGCACTTTGCCCAAATTCATCTTTAAGGCTGCGGCCGGCAAAGCCCGGGCGGTGTCGGGTGTCATCGATATCGGAGACGAGGTCGAAATTGAGCTTCTCAAGAACAAGGATGAGGACGAACCACAATACATAGTGAACCAAAAAGGGGAAAAGGTCAAGGTCATCGATGTCAAAAACGACGATGGTCAACCAATTCTGCCTTTCACAAGAGTGGTCGTTGTCGGTGGCGATGACACCGAACGTAAGTTTGTGACGGACGACAAGGGAAAGGTGAAAATCACCGGATTGCCGCTGGGGGACAAGATCTTTTTTAGAACCGCCTATGGGGGAAAGGCGGAGATAGCGTAATATGGCCGAGGCTCAGAAAATCAGAAACTCCTGCGGCGGTGAGGCCGGCCACGTCCACGACTATATCAAAGGTGAGCAGGGTATAATCCGCGCTTTCTGGAACACGCCGGCGGTTCCGGTCGGTCAGAAGTCGGCCATGTGCGCCGATCTCGAGGACGTGCCCGACGGCACGGAGGCCAAATTCAGCGTCTGGAGAATGGCAGCTGACGGCAAGCACGAGATGGTCAAGGACAGCATCACGGCCAAAGTCGAAAAGGGATTCGTCAACGCCGAGTGGGAATATGCCGAGTACGGCGAGGATAAAGAGGACACTGATCCCTGCGATGTTTACCCCGCCTATCTCTTCAAGATCGATCTCGACGGCATGGTGGCTATATCCGGCAACGCCCTGCAGCATGTGGGCTGGCGCTACAAGGTCGAGATAGACTGGGACGACAACTCTCCGAACGCGTGGGACGATGAGATCGGGCTGGAGGCCGTCGACAAGGAGGGCGCTGTCCTGTACCAATCCACCCACCGTTTGATGGAAAAGGCCAGGGAGATCGATGACACTCATTTCGAGGTGACGTTTCACAAGGTCATCCCCGGTTTGCACTACGCCTGCTATATTGACTATAAAGATGGGATTGCGGAACAAGAAATCTCTCTGGAGAGGCAGGTGGACAAGGAGGTCAAGGAAGACTCATGGGATGATGTGAAGGACTTCGAGCCATACCGAACTGACATGTCCGACGAAGAGGACGAAGAGGATTCCGAAGAAGCGGAGGCCGGTCAGTCCGAAGAGCCCGCGGCGGGATTGCCTGAAAACATCAGCCTGTTGATGTTTGACCTGGAACTCAAGGTCGACCAGTTGGAAGAGGATATTTAAGAGATCATGGCCGACAAGCTGATCACTCCCAAGTTCTTTTTCGACGGGAAACCGCCTATTGCCATGAAAGAGGTGGTTTTCCTGGCGCTGGTGGACCTGGGTAAACTGAGCGAGCTGGGAACACAGCTTTTCAGGCTGCTCCGGCAGAAAACTCTCCTGATATCCCGTGACGTTAAGGACAGCAGCAGTGCGCTGGGTGTCAGCCAGATCGGCTGGACCTGTTTTATATTGAGGGCCGGGTCGACCCCCCGTTACAAGGGGGATCGTGACACTTCCGGCACGGCTTTCATGCTTGAGCGCCGGCGGGTGGTTAGGCGGAGTTTTACAGGTGGCGGTTACTTCAAGTTTGTCGATGGCCTCCGGAAGCGACAGAAAGGCCCTGAATTCTCAAAAGAAGTCAAGGATAAACTCCGCAAGCTGGATTTTGTTGCGGAATTTACCCGGAATGCCCCCGATCTCAGACGGTCCAACACGCCCTTCAGGTTGTCATCGTGGTTCAAAGGCAAGGACCTGTGGGTGCTGCCGATGCTGAATTATACCAACTGGGTGTACATCGACGTCGACAAGCTGGCGGACAACGGGTGGATCAAAGTTCCGATTACGGGCAAGGTCATCGATGATAAAAAGGTCACCGTAGAATGTCCCGAGGACCTCGAGATCAAGCACCTGGTCTATCGCACGACCATCCTGCGCAATCGCCTGCGGCACTATGCCACTTTCATGAGAAACTACAGCACTCAACTGGGCCTGTACGATAACGCCAAGAAGCTCATACAGAAGCACCGTCAGAAGCGCTACCAGCAGTTCATGAAGGATTCCCCGATGTCCTGGTGGGGGAGAAGTTTCGTCTACGGCCGCGAACTGGGCAAGACCATAATGCAGCAACACCCGGACCTGGGTCACCTGTATGCCCTGCCTTACGAACTGGCGCTTGAGGCCGTCGATCAAATGGGCGAGGATCTCCAGACGAGCCTGAAAGGTAAGGAGAAGGCGATACGCAACCGGGTCAACGCGGCTGGCAAGGACCTTTGGGAGTTGCTGCAGAATGCTGACCTTCGCAAGGAGTTCAAGAAAAGATACAAGGGCACCATGTTGGATCGCAATCGGTACCCCACCGAAGAGGTGCTCAGCGGCAAATACGAGAAAATATTCTCCGAACCATATATTCTGCTTTCTCGAACCGACCAGGCCCAGGCGGTCTACGACAGTCACCTGAAACCTTTTTTCGAGAGCAAGGAATTCAAGGACGCCAAGGCAAAAGCTGACTGGGTCGGCAAGTTTGCCGGCCAGGTGCCCAATGTGGCCAAGGCCTACCTGGCTATCAGATCCATGCAACTGGACAAAAAAATACCGGAAATCAAAAAGTACCTTACTACCGTTGCGACGCGTCTAAAAAACGTCGGTGATTTGGCCCCCGACGAGTTCGACAAAGTCTCCAAGTGGATTGACGGTAACCGCGCCTATCGGGTGGCAGCTCACACGGAGTTGCAGGATATCATGGGTTCACGCCCCCGCAAGGAGTTTTCCAAGGGCGTGCAGGCGTTCGGGGTGCTACTCAATGCGCTTAGCATTATCGAATTGGCGCATGACAAGAGATCCGACGCGCGGGGGGAAATCCGCCGCAAGTTCGAACTGGCCAAGGAAGGCATGGCCTTCGGCGCCACCATTGCCGAGTTGGACTCGTTCAAGAACATTAAGTTTCTCAAGATCGGCAAAATCGCCAGGATTGCCCCGGTAGTCAATGTCGCTGCCGGTGCTATCGATTACGGTCTGGCTATGGAAGACCTTTACAATGGCCAGGTTGATGCCGACACGGGGCTTTTGATCAGCAAGCAGCAGTTCGCCGCCAACTACGTGTGCACGGTCGGCAAGGGGGCCATGGCCGTCGGGGCAGCCCTTTCACTGACGGTGATCGGCGCTCCCGTGGGTCTGGTGGTTACGGCGATCGGCGGGGCCCTGGAGCTGGTCGGCTCTCTTTTAAGTGAGCCGGCGCCCCCCAAGGAATTCGATGAGTTCGTCAGTTGTCTCAATCGCATGGCGGTCTATACTCCGGGCAACAGGTATTTTGACAAAAACATCGCTCCCAGCATCAAGGAGGCCAACGACAGATACCTGAACCTTCGGCGCGTCTCCGATTTCAAGGCCTGGGAAAATATGAAAAAGAATCTCAAGAACCAGAAGAAGTCGATTGATCAGGATGACATGGATGATTATCGCAAGACGCTGGCCCGGGACGTGGTGATTGAATACTTTCGCGGCGAAGGTAAGCTGGCGCATGACTACAAGGGTTTCGACAAATGAGACCGTGTGTAAGACCGGACTAATGGTCGTAAAGATAGGATAACGGCAATGCCTCGCAAAAGATACTATAGTGTGAAACCGGGTGACTGGCTTTCCAAGATTTCCAGGAAGTTTGGCATCAACGACTGGCACAAGATTTATGATCATCCCCAGAACAAGGGCTTCAAAAAGAAGCGCCCGGATCCCAATACGATCTACCCCGGCGATGTCGTTTACATCCCCGACCCCGAATACATCGAATTAGAGCCGAAGAGGAAGCACGCCGACCCGTACGAGATTGAGGCCGTGCCGCCGAAGTGGGAGAAGATCGAGTTGATAATGCATGACGAAGAAGGCAAAGCCGTTGCCAACGAACCATACAACATCAAGATCGGGGGCTATTCGGTGAGCGGTACCACCGACGGCGACGGTAAAATCGTGGAGACAATCATACCGGAATTGCTGGATTATGGCAGCTACCAACTCGAATTCCAGGGGAAAACCCGAACCCTGCGCATCGGGCACGTCGATTCCGTCGACGAGCTTTCCGGCGTGCTTCAGCGTCTGGAGAACCTGGGTTATATAACCGACATGACGCACGCCCGCAAGAGGCCGGAGAGATACATCAAGCGCTTCCAGACCGATAATGGCGTCGAGCCGACCGGAGAGGTCGATGATGCCACCAGGGACAAGCTGGACAAAGCATACCAGGGGAAATAGTCAAGTTAAGGTTTTCGCGCGTGTGCCATAAACTGCCAATCAGCCCAAACGTTGCCAATACCGTCGTACTGACGGGGTCGAAAAAGGCCATGCTTCTGGAAGTGACCAATGTTCTCTTTCATTTCGATAGTTGTGTTTTTCTTCCGGCGGGTCCCGGCGGCTCTTCGCTTACCGATGCCGACATCGGGGCAGCTCTGACGGAGAAGAAAGGTCTGGCCATAATTGAGACGACCCTGCGTTTCGCCAAGCAGAACGCCGGCAAAAAGATGCTCATAGCCGGCCACACGGACATATCCGGTTCCCCCAAGTATAATCTGAAACTGTCGGCCCTCAGGGGGCTGAACATCATGTATTTCCTGACCGGCAAGAAATCCGACTGGGTGAAAATTACCCGCAAGAAGGAACAGGTCGAGGATTATCAGCAGATATTCAAGTGGGTGGCCTCGGTTTTGGGGTGGCCGTGCGATCCTGGAATTATCGACAACTTGCGCAACCCGCAGACCATAGAAGCGACCAAGTCGTTCCAGAGTAGCTACAACGCGGATTTCGGTGGCAAGCTGAAGGTTGACGGCAAGGTTGGCAAAAACACCTGGGGGGCTATCTACGATGTCATGGAGTCGCGGCTGGCCAAGGCGATGGGATGCGAAGTCGCGCAGCTATCGCAGTGGCGCAGCCACATCAAGTTTGTCGACAACGATCGCAAGGTTCTTGCCTGCGGCGAGGAATTCCCACGGGTAGGCCTCTGGAAGTCGCCCGAGGATCGCCGCGTGGAGTTGCTCTTTTTTGACGGCGGCGAGGCCCCCAAACTGAAGGGCAAGCCGGTGGCGGGCCTGAAAGAGACCACGCCCTGCCTGAAAGGCGCCTGCGCTCTGTACGACACGCCCCGGCGGTACAGCTTTGAGATCATTCCCGGTCTGACGGAATTACGCTGGGACAAAAAAGCGGGTTCGTGCGGTGATGAGGTGTTCCTTCAGGCCGATACCAACATGTCCCCTGGGACGGCCGTCGAATTCGTGCTAACAGCCGCCCAGGGGAGTTCCCCCAAGCTGGCGGGGTTCAACGCCACCGTGGGGCCCAACGGCAAGATCAATCACAAGTGGAATGTCAAGGACGTCGATTTTAAAGACGCGGCCACCTTCCTGCAGGCCGTTGTAATCGAAGCCGCGCCGAAGGACAGCAAAGTCGTTTTTGCCGGTGCGGCAACTCTCAAGGTCAATGCCCTGCTTGACACCGACGAAGGTACTTTCACGGCCACCCGTCACTGGAGCGGCTTCACTATGAAGCCAAAGTTCAAGCAGAAGATCGAAAAATTCAAGTGCAAAGTATCGGTGAAATCCGATATCATCAAAGCCTGGGGCGGGTACTGGGTTAATCTGTCCTCTGCGGGAATCGCCGGCACGGCCGGAGGCTGTCCCTGGGCCGGCTATCGCTGGGGGCGGGCCACCGGCGCTAACCCGGCGCAGCCCAACCAGTACTACGATGGCGCCAACTGGAAGAACCTCCCGGGCGGCTTCAACCTGACCGGTACCAACCATAGTGCTCACTCGTTCTACAAATCGGGAGCCACTTTCAAATCGGTCAGTGGCACCGGTACCTGGCCCGAGGCCTTCGCTGAATACAATTTCGATTCAGCCACGTACACTAACAAACGTAATTCCTGGATAACCGATACTCACAACCGCTGGTCGGACAAGTTTCACATCCGGCGCAAGGACTGCCAGTCGGACGTGAAGACGAGATGCTGCCGCTACGACGTTGATGTCACTTTAACCCTGAACAAGGTAAACGCTCCGACGGCGGAGACCATCGCCGTCTGTCCGGGAAACCTGCGTTCCAACGCCTCCAACTGGTTCATGGATGACCCGGATATCTGGATGGCGGCCCACGAGGTCGGGCATCACCTCGATTGTCCCGACGAATATGCCGGCGGTGGAGTGGATACCGGCGTCCCTGACGGCGACGGCCTGGTGAACGGTCTTGATGCCACCACGCTCATGGCCGGCAATCACCCCATCAAGAAACGGCATTACAAAGCGATCGCCACGATGGTGAAGAGACTGATAAAGGCGAAATACAAGCGAGAATACGACTATGAATCGGTTAACAAGTAAAGGCGAGCCCGCGCCGGCACGGGGAGGATTGACGACAGTCCGGTTCATAGTGAACGAGGAAAGATAACATGAATAAATCCTTGGAATACACTCTGGACCGTGCCCTGCGGGGCGACCAGAACGTCCTGAGCGGGTTCGGATTTGAGAGGGTGACGACGGTCACCCCGGAGATATTCCCCGGCACGTTCGCCTGGGAAGACCGGCTGACGGTCAGGGCGGACGGGCACGTCAGCCTGTTCACTCGCCGATCGATAACTGAGGCCAGTTCCGAAATAGTCGGTCATTTCGAATTATCTCAGGACAAAGACGCTCTGACCGACCTCATCCGGCTGGTCAAGGAATCGCCATTCGACAAGCAGCCACAGGTGCGCATCGATCCCGGCGACGTCAGTATCCGCCTGCGGTTCGTCATCGGCGGTAGCTGGTATGAGCACTATACCAGCCCCAAGGACCCACGGGCTATCGACGCCATCGGGCCGCTCCTGCAGGAGTTGGATCGCTTGGCCGCGGAGGCACGCCGGCACCCGGTCATGGCGCTGGGGCTGCGCCTGGAAATGCCCGATGAGGTGAAGGCGGGTGACACCATGCTCCCCGTCAACGTGACTTTTGCCAATCCTGGCCGCGAGGGATTCTGGATAACCCACCCCGGCAGCCTGGATGCGGCGCAGCCCTCTGACCAATGCCAGCTGTTGTACGGCCGGCAACCCGAGATCGAGGAGAACATCACGCCTCTGCCGATGGAGATTGCAACGGCAGACTTGAAACGAACCAAGAAAGACGACCCGCCCCTGATCTGGGTTCCCGCCGAATCGGAGGTGCGCTACCAACTTGTTGCCAAGGTCGACCTGCGTGACCCCGGCACTTATCTGGCGCGGGCGTCGTATTCCAGCTATGCCGGAGAAGACACCGTCGGGGGCCAACCACGTCTTCGGGGGTGCGTTTTCTCCAACGAAGTTCAGATTCAGGTAGGTTGATTTATGAGGCGTTGGGGCAGTTTTAGAGCACCTCTTCTCATGACGGCTTTGGCCTTTTTGGCTTTGCTGGTGGTCTGGGCTTGTGGAGGAGACAAGAGCGGTGCTGTTTCAGGGACTGATTTCCGATTTGAGTACGTCACGATCTTCGGACCCGGAGAAGCTCCCGCCCGCCTGACCATTGAGGGAAAGAAGGCGGAGCTTTGTCGGCAGTGGGCCGCTGCCGATACCGGCATGCAGACCATCGGTTCCTTTCGCACGACGCTTGATGATGGTGACCTCAAGAAGCTCCTGAAGGCGTTCCCGAGCGAGGCACAAGTGCACGAGATGAAAGTGGGTGAGCCATATTTTCTGTTCCGCCTGAAGGCAGCCGGTCGCCACGACAGCCTGCGGGTGCCGCGCCGACCAGAAGCGCTGGCGCAGGTCAGCGGCCTTGTCACAATGGTTGAAAGGCTCGAAACGGGGCTTCTGGCCCAGCCGTATCGTACGCTTGCCCTGGAGATACAACCGGCGCAGAATTTCGAAGCCGGAGTGCCGGTACGGCTTCATAACGCCGGAGTCGAGCCGGCAAAAGTGATTTTGAGCGACTCCACTTTTTGGCTGGAGAGAACCGACATGCCGGCACCGGCGGAGGATGAGGGCGTAACACAGCTTCCGGTGGTCTGGCAGCGTGTCGGCGGCTACTCGTCCGTTGATACTATTACAGTCCCGGCGGACAGCGCGACCGACGTTGTGACCCGCCTGAATGCGGACGTAACGGGTGACTTCCTGCTCAGGGCGCGCTTTGAAAGAGAACTCATGCCGGGTGACAACCCGACTGAAATCTCCGGCTCGGTAGTCTCTGAGCCGTTTCGTTGCTCGATTTACAGGGGTAGCGAATCCCGGTAAGGCAGAAAAACAGTAGTTGGAGGCGAAAAGACGCAGAAAAAATGTGAGAAATCAGCGAGCCAGGCTCGCAGGTGCAAAAAAAGGAATACAAAGCGCTTGACTTTGGATATCGGGAGAACTATAGTAATTCATTATCACATCGCAGGTTAGTAGGGTATAAACGTATCAGGACATCGCAAAACCTAAGCTGAGGATTTGGGTCTTTTATGGATATTGCCAGTTATTCATCAGATTCCAGGGTTGTTATCAAAAGTGCCCGTGAGGTCGCGGCCGAATCGCGGCATCCTGAGATAGAAGTTGAGCATCTGCTGATTGCGGTCATCCGGCACGAAGGGACTGAAGTTGAGTCGATTCTCAACCAGTTGAACAAAAGTGCCGCAATGATCGAGTCGGTAGCCGAGGAGTATCTCAAGGAGCAATCGGGCAAGTCACGGCCCCGGGAAAATCTCGCTATCTCTCCGGCCGTTCAGGAGGTGCTGACCCAGGCGTTGGAGGAAAAGAACAAGCTGTATGACCCGGTGGTCGAGCCGGAGCATATTTTTATCGCGATTTTTGACCCCAAGTCGAAGCTTGCACCACGCGTGCGAGATAAGATTGACCTCACCAAAGAAGATATTTACCGGGCCCTGGCTGAGAGCAAGTCGGTGGAAGAAATAACCACCACGGTTACAACCCCCACTGGCGAAGGAGCACCCGCCGAGGGCAGAAAAGAAATCTCCGGCACCCTGCGCTACTGCATCGACATGACCAACCAGGCATCGGCCGGCGAGTTTGATCCCATGATCGGCCGGGAAAAAGAGTTACAGCAGATGATTCAAATTCTGCTGCGCCGTCGAAAAAACAGCCCGGTCATGGTGGGCGGCGCCGGTGTCGGCAAATCGGCCATCGTCGAAGGCTTTGCCCAGGCGGTGGTTGACGGCAAGGTCCCCAAAGTCCTCAAGGATGTTAAAGTCATGTCGGTCGACATGGGGTCGATGGTGGCTGGAGCCAAGTATAAAGGTGAATTCGAAGAACGCTTCAAAACTCTCATTGGTGAGGTAGTCAAATCCGGCGGTAAGATAATCCTGTTTATCGACGAAATTCACACTATCTCCGGAGCCGGCAGTATGTCGGGTGGGATGGATGCCGGCAATCTGATAAAACCGGCCCTTGCCCGCGGCCAGATTCGACTTGTCGGCGCCACCACCGAGGACGAGTACACCAAGCACCTGGAGAAGGACAAGGCCCTGGACCGGCGCTTCGAGAGAGTCAAGGTCGAGGAGCCCAATTTCGACGATGCCGTGAAAATTGCCAAAGGAGTCGTCCCCAAATACGAAGAGCACCACAAGATTGTTTATACGCCGGAGGCCGTGGTTGGCGCCGTAAGGTACGCCAAGCGGTATCTGAGCGAGCGCAATCTGCCGGACATTGCCCTGGATATTATTGACGAGGCGGCCTCGGAGTTCTCGGTAAAGAGAGAATTCTCCACCGATAAAATACCCGTCATCGAGGCGCAGATTACCGAGGTAGAAAAGCTGATTGAGAGCTGCCGGGGCAAAGACCCGGACAAGGACAAGGCGGATTTTGAGAAGCTGCAATCGGCTTACGATGAATTTGTCGGTAATATTGAGCGGCTGGAGACTTTCTGGGGACACCGACTGGAAGCGGCTGCAGGAGGTGAAGAATGATTACACCGAAGGTGAACCTGGGCTTGATGAAAGAGAACCTGGCGCAGAAGGCCGAGCGGTTTAAAACCCTCAAAGCGGTGGTCGACAACCTCGAAGAGAAAATCGGCGATGCCGATATCGCCGCGGTAGTGGCGCGCCGGACAGGCATTCCGGTCTCCAAGATGCTCACGGCCGAAAAGGACCGCCTGCTCCATATGGAGGCGTATCTCAAGAAGAAAATTGTCGGCCAGGAAAAAGCCATTACGGCCATCGCCGATGCCATTCGCAAATCCCGGGCCGGCCTCAAGGCCCCCAACAAGCCGGTCGGCTCCTTTTTGTTTCTGGGACCTACCGGGACCGGCAAGACGCACCTTCCCAAGCTTCTGGCCGAGTTCCTTTTCGACGACAAGAACGCCATGGTCCGCCTGGACATGTCGGAGTATATGGAAAAACACTCCGTGGCCAAGATGATCGGGGCTCCTCCCGGCTATGTCGGCTACGAAGAGGGCGGCGTGCTTACCGAAGCCGTACGGCGCAAGCCGTTCTCCATCGTTCTGTTCGACGAAGTGGAGAAAGCCCACCCCGAAGTCTTCAACGTGCTGCTGCAGCTTCTGGATGACGGTCGTCTCACCGACGGCCAGAGTCGCACAGTGGACTTCTCCAACACGCTGGTGGTGCTGACTTCCAATTATGCGGCGGACAAGATACTTGACGCCGACCGGGAAGGGCGCGAGGTGGACATGGAGGAAGTCCGGGGATTCCTGTTTAGCAAATTCCGGCCCGAGTTTCTCAACCGTCTCAATGATATCATCATTTATCATTCTTTCACGCTGGAGCAGGTGGAGGCCATCACCGGCCTGGAGTTTAACAGCCTGTGCAGTCTCCTGAAGGACCTGGATATCAAGGCGGAGTTGACGGATCAGGCCAGGAAGAAGCTGGCCGCCGACGGCTATACCGTCGAACTGGGTGCCCGCCCGATTCAGCGCACTATCGAAAAAGATATTATCAACCGGCTGTCCGTGGACATAATCACCGGGGAAGTTTCTCCGGGTGACGAGATTTTAGTTGAGGTAAAAGACGACGCTTACGTATTTACCAAGAAGAAATCAAACAAATAGGTACAATTTAATACAGGGAGGCCTCGATGGCTAAATTTATCCTTGGCGCAACCGAACGGGTCAAGCGGGACGATTCCATACCCGTCGAGTTGCTGCCTTCGAACAAACTACTCTATGCGGCAAAGCTCAATAACGATGATGACGCCGATGTTGCGCCGGTCAAGTGTGAGAATGCCAAACAGGTGTTCGAGAAGTTCCGTCCCTCCTTCGACGCGGAGTTGGAGAATGCCGAAGGTGAGCAGGTCAATGCTCACTTTGAAGTCAAGTCGATGAAAGACTTCACGTCCAAGGAACTGATCGAAAAGAATGATCTGTTACGGGAGACGTATTACAGCAAGGAAATGCTTGGCGACCTTGACAAGCAGCTCAAAAAGAACAACGCGCTGAAAAAGACCCTGGCCGACAAGGAAAAGAAAGAAGCCCTGTTAAAGGTGGCGCGTTACTACGTGGACCTTCTCAGCGAATAGAAGAGAGGTGAGTTTTAATGGGTGAAGAGGAAAAAAGAGAAGCACAGCCACAACCGGCGGAAGCTGAAGCTGCCCGGCCGGAAGCGGCTCCTGCGGAAAAGATATCCGATGAAGAATTTTCATCCCTGCTGGGGGATGCTTTTGGCGATTTCGGTAAGCTCGCCAAATTGTTGCCGTCGTTCAAGACTCCCGACGGCGACCTGGTGCGCGGCGTCGAGTGGCTTGATCCCAAAAAGGACTTCCAGCGCAAGGAGTTCCTTACCAAAGAGAACTTCGCCAACCAGCGCCAGCTTCTGGCCCAGCGTCTGAAGCTGTGGGTCGAGCACCTGTCCAAAGAAGGCAGCCTCGACGACGTGCGCAAAGGTCTTAACGAGCAGAGCGCCAAGCTGGAGGGAAACCTCAAGAAGAACATGAAGAAGGTGCACCGGACCAGCCGCGAACTCGAAACCACCTACCGGGCCGTCGACAAGTTCTTCGCCAACGCTCAACAGGAACCGGACGAAAAGGTCAATGCATACTTCGCCAATGTCAGTGCCGAGGAGTTGACCAATCCCGACGACAAGGAGAAATTCGAAGAGTTGTCCAAGGCCATCGCCGATTTGTATCGGGAGTGGAGCGTCAAGGACGCCTT